>DYSC01000274.1 GCA_020726365.1 Porphyromonas sp. | reverse complement strand
TATACTAAAAACGGGATAAAATACCGCATTCACTTAAATACAATTTATGTTCTTTATTAACAAAAGGTTGTTAAAACATTATGAACATAGAGGATAAAAGTTAAAAAGAAGCATATCAACTTTGGTTTAACGAAAACACGATTGATATGCTTCAATTAAATCTCAGCACTGCCGAAATTCAGCATCTAAATTACGAAAGATATTATTATCCATGCCCCCTTGTTCAAAAAAGAATCCATGCTGTTTATTTTAAAAGCTTTGGTATGTCGAACAAAGCTATAGGTGTGTTAACCGGTCTAAACAGGGAAACCGTAGGACTTTGGGTGAGCGTTTATTTGGAATGTGGCTTTGAGGCACTTTGCCAAATTAACTACGGAACCAATAAAAGTGAGTTGGAGAATCATTCAGCAAGTATTTTAAAATCCTTTACAGAGCGTCCGCCAATGAGTTCAAATGAAGCAAAATCGCGCATAGAAGAACTTACAGGCATTAGCCGTAGCCCTTCACAGATACGGGCATTTATGAAACGGAACAAACTGCGTTATATAAAAACAGGACATATACCGGCAAAAGCAGATACTATAAAGCAACAGCAATGGGTAAAAGAAAAATTAGAACCAGCCATTGAAGAAGCACAAAACGGAGAATGTCAGTTGTTATTTATGGATGCTGCACATTTCATTTTAGAGCCTTTTGTTTGTGCCTTGTGGTGTGTCACACGCTTGTTCATCAAAGCATCTGCTGGGCGCAACAGGATCAACGTTCTGGGAGTTGTAAATGCTATTACAAAAGAAATACTCACCCTCAACAACACCTCCTACATCAATGCCGCAACAATAGTTTCCTTTTTTGAAAAACTCAGGGTGCATTATGGTGATAAGCCTTTGAAAATCGTTCTGGACAATGCGCGTTACCAACACTGCAAATTCGTGGAAGAAGCCGCAAAATCAATAGGTATTACCCTTTTATTTTTGCCTTCTTATTCTCCAAACTTGAACATCATAGAACGGTTATGGAAATTTACAAAGAAAAAAATACTATATGCCAAATATTATGAAACACCCACCAAATTTCACTTAGCCATAACGGACTTTTTTCTAACGGTTAATCAAAAACATAATGATGATTTGAAAAATCTATTGACTCTGAAATTTCAATTTTTTGAAAATCA
>DYSC01000273.1 GCA_020726365.1 Porphyromonas sp. | reverse complement strand
GAATACCCGACATTTTGGACGAAATCAAATACGAAACAGATTTTTTAATAAAATCAATAAACAACGGAACGGTATTTTATCAAGTAGGTGACAGCACCGACCATAATAGTTTTTCCGAACCCGTGTATCAGTCCGAAAATTTACCGGTTTCAGAAGGCGGAAACCCCCGAAACGTATATTCAATAACCGAAGGAGCATCAAATATTTGCGGAGAAAGTTGTGCGGCTCTTGCCTTAATGAGCATTGCATATTCCGATATTGACCAAACATACAGCAATTTGTGCCTCGAAAAAGCACTCGAATATTATCAAATCGGGAATATTAACCCTTCTGCAATACCTTCAACCACAAATAACGGCACCGAATTTTATCCCGCAGATAATTGGGCAGATGATATGGCTTTTGCTTCGATTTGTTTGTATTATGCAACTAATAATCAAACCTATCTAAACAATGCGATAGATTTTTACAACAATTCTGATTTTTTTGTCGAAGATTGGTATCCGATGACCTATTCAAATGTAAATCATATCGTTAATCTCGAATTATATTCAATTACCGGAAATTCAACTTATTTGACTGCCTATGAAAATCATTTAGCCGAAATGTATAATTTTCAGACCGTTTGCGGATATATGCACTTTGCCGACTGGGGTAGTTTGAATTACGCAAGCAACGAAGCATATTTAGCCCTGAAATATTACAAAATAACAAATAATACGGAAGCATTGATTTTCGGAAAATCAAACATAGATTTTATTCTCGGCACACACGAAAATACCGACAATACAATTCCCGAAAATTTCTCATTTGTAATAGGATACAACGAATTAAACGGAAATTTTCCGCAATATCCGCAACACGCAGGCGCATTCGGTTACGGAGCCGATGCTTGGGATATGTTTACGCAAGAAGAACAAAACCCCGGAACAGTGCCGTATCAACATCAAATAAGCGGTGCCTTAGTGGGCGGACCAAAAACGCCTTGCGGAGAATATATCGACAACATCGGTGATTATGTATCAAACGAAGTTTGCATATATTACAACGCCGGTCTGATAAATTCGTTGGCTTTAATAAATTCAGATACTTTTATAGGAAATTTTGAAACAAAACCTAAAATTAGTATTTATCCGAACCCGACAGAAGATTATATAACAATTGAAACCGAAATGA
>DYSC01000272.1 GCA_020726365.1 Porphyromonas sp. | reverse complement strand
TATACATTAAACGGGATAAATTAGTACATTCTCATTGTTAAAGAATTGAAATTTCAGGGTCATAATATTTTTCAATTCGTGGTTATATTTTTGGTTTATTCCTTGAAAAAAATCAGTTATTGCCAGATGGAATTTTGCAGGCGTTTCGTAATATTTGGCATATAATATAGTTTTCTTTGCAAACTTCCATAAGCGTTCAATGATGTTCAAGTTAGGGGAATATGATGGTAAAAACAAGAGTGCAATATTTAATTCATTAGCTGTTTCTTCAACGAGTGTACAGTGTTGGTACCTTGCGTTGTCCAAAACGATTTTCAAAGGTATGTCCCCGTAATGTTGCCTAAGTTGCAACAAAAATGAAACGATGGTTTGGGCACTGATAAAAGTGGTATTGCTCATGGTAATAATTTCTTTTGTAATGGCATCGACAGCGCCCAATACATTAATCCTGTTGCGCCCCGAAGATGCTTTGATAAATAATCGGGCATGACACCACAATGCACAGATAAAAGGCGCTAAGATAAAATGGGCGGCATCCGCAAAAAGCAAATGGCAATCCCCGTTTCGTGCTTCCTGTATTGCCGACTCCAATGTTGTTTTTACCCATTGCTGTTGTTTTTCTGTATCTGCTTTTGCCGGGATATGTCCGGTTTTGATGTACCGCAACCCGTGATGTTTCATAAATGTACGTACCTGTGAAGGGCTACGGCTAATGCCCGTCATTTCTTCAATCCGCGACTTTGCTTCCCGGGCGTTCATCGGGGGGCGCTGGGTGAAAGATTTCAATATGCTTCCAGAATAATATTCCAGATCACTCTTGTTTGTACCGTAATTATACTGGCAAAGCAATTCAAAACCACCGGTTTGGTAGCACTGCGCCCAATGGCTTACCGAATGCCGGTGCAGACCGGTTATTTGACCTACCATTGTGTCGGAAAATCCGGTAGTGGCCTTTATAAAAACAGCTTGTATCCTTTTTTGAACAATTGGGCACGGATAATGATATCTTTCGTAATTTAGCCTTTGGATTTCGGCTTGGCCGAGATTTACATGAAGCATATCAATAGGTTTTGGTTGAACCCAAAGTGATATGCTTCTTTTTATAAATCCAATACCTTCAGATAAAAGTATATAACAAACTGTTGTGAATAATCGAATTGCTATATTGTGAACCTTAA
>DYSC01000271.1 GCA_020726365.1 Porphyromonas sp. | reverse complement strand
TCCATTGGAACTGAATACTATGCCCGGTTTTGCCGGTTCGTCGGCCTATTACCTACGCTACATGGACACTAAAAATGATAAAGCATTGGTAAGCCATGAAGCTAATCAGTATTGGCGCAATGTGGATTTATATATTGGCGGAACCGAACACGCCACCGGACACTTGATTTACAGTCGTTTTTGGAATAAATTCCTGTTCGATTTGGGTATTGTTTGTGAAGACGAGCCATTCAAAAAACTGATTAATCAGGGAATGATTCAGGGGAGAAGTAATTTTGTGTATCGTATTAAAGATACCAACACCTTTGTGTCGCTAAATCTTAAAAATCAGTACGAAACGACTCAGATTCACTGTGATGTTAATATTGTTTCGAACGATATACTTGATATTTACAAATTCAAAGCATGGCGACCTGAGTTTGCCAATGCTGAATTTATACTTGAAGATGGCAAATATGTGTGCGGCTGGGCAGTCGAAAAAATGTCGAAATCAATGTACAATGTGGTGAATCCAGACGATATTGTGGAAAAATACGGAGCTGATACACTGCGTTTGTACGAAATGTTCCTTGGTCCACTGGAGCAATCGAAACCGTGGGATACGAACGGAATTGATGGGGTACACCGCTTTTTGAAAAAACTATGGAGTTTGTTTTATAAAGATGGCAATTTGTTGCTAAACAGCGATGAACCAACAGCCGAAGAACTCAAAACACTTCACAAAACCATAAAAAAAATTACGTTCGATATTGAGAATTTCTCGTACAACACTTCTGTATCGGCATTTATGATTTGCGTTAACGAGTTATTTACACTCAAATGCAGCAAAAAAGCCATTCTCGAACCTTTGGTCATTTTGTTAGCACCATTTGCACCACATGTTGCCGAAGAATTGTATCATGTGTTGGACAACGAAGGCACAGTTTGCGATGCCGCATTCCCCGTTTGCAACGAAGCCTATTTGGTGGAGAATTCGGTAAAATATCCGATTTCGTTCAACGGTAAAGTGCGTTTTACGCTCGAATTACCTGCCGATATGCCAAAAGAAGAAGTGGAAAAAACAGCCATGGCCAACGAACAAACTATCAAGCAATTAGCTGGTGCAACGCCTATAAAACTGATTGTTGTTCCGGGAAAAATTGTGAATATTGTTTGCTGATACTCAACATATCAAAAAACGGCT
>DYSC01000270.1 GCA_020726365.1 Porphyromonas sp. | reverse complement strand
ATATGTTTAGTGGTGCTTCTTCTTTCAATCAAAACATTTCGAATTGGAACATGGGCAGTGCCGATAATCTATATGGTATGTTCTGGGGTGCATATTCATTTAAACAAAACCTCGCTGCATGGAACGTGAGTAATGTAACAAATACAGGTAATATGTTTAATAGTGTAAACCTATTGACCGAAAATTACGATGCAATACTGGTAGGCTGGTCGCAACAAAGTTTAAATTCAGGTTTGAATTTTCATGGCGGCAACAGCAAATACTCATGCGTAGGCGAGGCTGCACGCAATCAAATCATCAATAATTTCGGGTGGACCATTACCGATGGCGGTTTGCAAGCCGACAATGTGGCTCCCCTTGCCGACGAAGCAACACTTGCCGATGTAACTGCCGAATGTGAAGTAACATCTCTAACTGCCCCAACAGCCACAGACAACTGTGCCGGAAGCATTACCGGAACGCACAACGCCACTTTGCCCATTAACACACAAGGAACAACTGTTGTAACTTGGACTTACGAAGATGGCAATGGCAACACCAGCACGCAAACACAAAATGTGGTAATTGACGATGTAACCGCACCACTTGCCGACAACTCAACATTTGCCGATGTAACCGCCGAATGCGAAATTACCAGCCTGACTGCCCCAACGGCTACTGACAATTGTGCTGGAAGCATTACCGGAACGCACAACGCTACTTTGCCCATTACAGCATCAACGGTAATTACTTGGACTTACGAAGATGGCAACGGCAATACAAGCACGCAAACGCAAAATGTGGTAATTGACGATGTAACCGCACCACTTGCCGACAACTCAACACTTGCCGATGTAACTGCCGAATGTGAAGTAACATCTCTAACTGCCCCAACAGCCACAGACAACTGTGCCGGAAGCATTACAGCAACACACAACGCTACTTTGCCCATTACAGCATCAACGGTAATTACTTGGACTTACGAAGATGGCAACGGCAACACCAGCACGCAAACACAAAATGTGGTAATTAGCGATGCCATTGTTCCCCTTGCCGACAACTCAACACTTGCCGATGTAACTGCCGAATGTGAAGTAACATCTCTAACTGCCCCAACAGCTACTGACAACTGTGCCGGAAGCATTACAGCAACACACAACGCTACTTTGCCCATTAACACACAAGGAACAACAACTGTTGTAACTTGGA
>DYSC01000018.1:20875-27425 GCA_020726365.1 Porphyromonas sp. | reverse complement strand
AAGAACTAATAAAACAAGCTTGACCGAAAGGGATAAGCAGTTAATTTTGATTGTGTTAGTTTATTCAAAAAAAAATGGCTATCAATTGTATATTGACAGCCATTTTAAGAAGTTATATTTATTTTATTGCTTACATTAATTCTACGCTACGTTTTACAAAGTTAGCCAATGCTTCTCCTTTGAGCATATTATTTGCCAAAAGCGCTAAGTCGATTAACTGACGAACTTGCTTATTATCAGCAGCAAAAGCTTTATAAACCACTTTTTTCTTTTCACCAAGTTCATCCATTTGTTTTGCCAGAGCACTCAATTCGTCTTTCTCGGCAGTTGGAATCTCTTCGTCTTTTTTGCCTTTACTACTATCTTTTAATGTATCGTGTTTAACTTTCACTTCCAATAATTCGGAAGCTATAGGAGCAACTTCGGTAGTACAAGCAGCTTCTTCCTCTTTCAGCAGTTTTTCCACCACAGGGTGCGCTGTATTCACTACCAAATTAAAGCTATCGGGCATTTCACCGTAAAAACTCATCATACCACCTTGCAATGCCGACATTTCTTTCATACGACGTGTAAACTCATTTTGAGTTACAAAAACAGGGTTAGCAGTTGCTGATAATTGCTCGAAAGTTACAATAAAATTCGCCCTTTCCACTTTTGGCAGTTGTGAATCGAAAACAACTACCAAAGCATCGCGCTGTTCGTCGGTAAAAGCTACTTTTTCAACATCGTCTTTTTGTATAATTTTGTCGATAACATCACTATCCACACGTACAAAACGGGTTTTTTCGAACTTTTGCTCCAACTGACTAACTACATGTACATCAAGCTGTCCGTCCATAATAAGCACATCGTATCCTTTGTCTTTAGCTGCTTGAATATAGCTATAATGATCGTCGGTGCTATTGGCATACAAATAAATCAAATCGCCGTTTTTATCTTTCTGATTTTCGCCCACCAACGATTTATACTCTTCGAATGTAAAGTATTTGCCATCCACATTTTTCAGCAAAGCAAATTTCTCAGCACGCTCGTAGAATTTTTCATCGCTAAGCATTCCATATTGAATAAATATTTTCAGATTATCCCATTTTGCTTCAAAATTAGTACGGTCGTCTTTGAAAATTTCGGCAAGGCGATCGGCGACTTTTTTGGTGATATGACTCGATATTTTCTTCACATTGCCATCGCTCTGCAAATAGCTGCGCGATACGTTCAACGGAATATCAGGCGAATCAATCACACCATGAAGCAAGGTAAGATATTCAGGAACAATATTTTCGACATGATCAGTTACAAATACCTGATTGCTATACAACTGAATTTTGTTGCGTTGCATATCGATATTATTTTTTATTTTGGGGAAATAAAGAATACCTGTGAGGTTAAATGGATAATCTACATTGAGATGAATATGAAATAATGGATCCTCGCTCATTGGATGAAGTTCGCGGTAGAAAGCGGCATAATCTTCATCTGTTAAATCGGCAGGTTTACGCGTCCATGCTGGATTTGGATTATTAATAATATTGTCCTCGTCGGTTTCTACATTTTTACCATCTTTCCATTCTTTTTTCTTACCAAAAGCAATTTCGATAGGCAGAAATTTACAGTATTTTGTCAGCAATTCCTGAATTTTCGACTCTTCAAGGAAATCTTTATTTTCGTCGTCGATATGCAAAACGATATCCGTTCCGCGTTCCGATTTTATGGTATCTTCGAGCGTATATTCTGGGTCTCCTTTACACGACCAGTGTTGAGCTACTGCACCATCTTTGTGCGATTGTGTGAAGATTTCTACTTTTTTCGACACCATAAATGATGAATAGAAACCAAGTCCAAAATGACCAATAATAGCCTGAGCATCGTTTTTATACTTTTCGAGAAACTCCTCAGCACCCGAAAAAGCAATCTGATTAATGTACTTGTCAATTTCCTCACCTGTCATACCAATTCCGTTATCCGAAATTGTCAGTGTGCCTTTCTTTTTGTCGATTGTTACATGCACTTTCAGTTCACCAAGTTCGCCTTTGAACTCGCCAACCGAAGCCAATGTTTTCAATTTTTGCGAAGCATCTACGGCATTCGACACTAATTCACGTAAAAAGATTTCGTGATCGCTGTACAAAAATTTCTTAATAACGGGGAAAATATTATCACTCGTTACCCCAATGTTTCCTTTTGCCATTGTTAATTATATGATTATTAGTTGTTTAAATAAATTTTGGACAAAATAAATTCGATTTAATGTCTCATTAAGCCCAACCTTTTTAGTCAAATTAAGTGCCAAAGCAACATTGGTGACAAAATGACAGCAATATTTTTTTCAATAAAGTAAAGGAATTCAGCCTTAACAATTTGTCAATTCAAAAAAAACCACTATTTTTGCACTCCGAATTCGAAAACCGAAAAAACAATAAAAATATTATAAGCAATGAAAAGGACATTCCAACCTTCGCAAAGAAAAAGAAGAAACAAACACGGATTCCGTGAAAGAATGGCAACTGCGAATGGTCGCCGCGTATTAGCATCTCGTCGTGCAAAAGGTAGAGCAAAACTTACTGTAGCTGATGAAGGACGCCACAAAGCGTAACATTTTGCCTCAATACAAACATAAAGAAAGTAAAGACCTCAACCGAAGTTTTTACTTTTTTTGTTTAAACTAATTTGAAACTGCAATATTTTCATTACTTTTGAAGTAAATTAGTTAGATTATAGAATCAAGATACAAGAATCAAGACAAATTAAAAATATGGATTTTAAAAAATTCTGGTCCGAATCGCTTGGCGGTTTTATACTGAAACGAATTTTACTTGCTACTGTAATTCTGGTAGCTATTTCGTGGATAACACTTTATTTTACTGACATTTACACACAGCATGGACAAACCGAAAAAGTGCCCGATTTGAGTGGTATGTATATGGAAGAGGTAGAAATTATGCTGAAAAATCATAATTTGTATGCTGAAATTATTGATTCGGTGTATGTGCGAAACAAAAAATTAGGCACAGTAATACAGCATACTCCGGCTGCAGGTTCCAATATCAAAAGCAATCGACCGGTTTATATTATCATCAATTCGCGTCAGGTTCGACAAACTCCCCTACCCGAAATTAACGATATTTCGTATCGACAAGCCGATGCCATGCTTCGTGCCATTGGTCTCAATGTAAGCAGCGTAGAATATACCCCATCGGAATACAAAGATTTAGTAATCGATGTAAAATATGGAGGCAGAAGCATTTCGCCCGGCTATCGAATTTCCGAAGGCAGCTATGTAACCCTGGTAGTTGGCAGCGGACTGGGAGGTGATGACATTTTAGTGCCTGTTTTAAAAGGCAAAAGTCTTGAAGATGCCAAACAATCAGCCATCGAATCCACAGTGGTGATAGGTGCTATTGATTTTGATGTTACTCCGCACGGCAATGAAGATGCTTACATTGTTTATCGACAACTCCCTTCAGCCGGAAAATTAGTTCCGGCAGGTACTCGCATCGACATTTGGCTTTCGAAAGACAAAGAAATGCTCAACAAAACGTTTGAAGAGGACGAAACTAACAAAGAAGAAGAGTTTTTCTGAGATTTGTAATTAGCACACTGAATACACTGAAAAAACAGAATATAACCATTTGAAAATTGAGTATTAATAAACTTATTTAATCAACAAACCGTGTCTATCCGCACACTCTGTTTATTTTGTGTGCTAACTTAACAACATTGAAAATTGTGAACGAAGAATACTTTGAAGAAATTGAAGAGGATGAAATAGAAAGCGAACAACCAGAACGGGAAGTTTACGAGCATTTTCGTTTTGTAGTTGATAAAGGTCAAACGTTGGTTCGTATTGATAAATATTTGGTGAATTGCATGGCTGGCATTTCGCGCAATCGAATACAAGAGGCAGCTGAAATAGGAAATATTCGTGTGAATGACAAAAGTGTAAAGTCAAATTATCGCATTAAGCCTTTCGACATTATTACCATTCATCTTGAATACCCACCTTCCGAATTTGAGATTTACCCACAGGATATTCCCATTGATATTGTGTACGAAGATGAAGATATTATTGTGGTAAATAAACAACCGGGATTAGTAGTGCATCCGGGATTTGGGAATTTCGATGGCACCTTGCTAAATGCCATAGCCTGGCATTTGAAAGATATTCCTGAATTTGATTTCAACGATTCGCGCATAGGCTTAGTACATCGCATTGATAAAGATACATCCGGCTTAATTTTATTAGCCAAGACACCGCATGCCAAAACGCATCTAGGCAAACAATTTTTTGATAAAACAACCCATCGCCGCTATCAGGCAGTGGTTTGGGGAAATGTGAAGCAGGATGAAGGTACAATTATTGGAGCTTTGGCGCGAAATCCGCAGGACCGCATGCAGTTTATGGTTTTTCCCGAAGGTGAAAATCCATTGGCAAAACATGCTGTAACCCATTATAAAGTATTGGAAAGGCTTGGTTACACCTCGCTTGTAGAGTGTCGGCTCGAAACAGGTAGAACGCACCAAATACGTGTACACATGAAACATATCGGGCATACACTTTTCAACGATGAGCGGTATGGCGGACATATAATATTGAAAGGAAACACAACAGCCATGTACAAAGCTTTTGTAAAAAACTGTTTTTACTTATGTCCTCGTCAGGCTCTACACGCCAAAGAACTTGGTTTTGTGCATCCACGTACCGGCGAATATATGTTTTTTGATTCCGAATTGCCACAGGATATGTTGGAGCTAATTGACAAATGGAGGAAATATAATAATGTACCAATGTGATAATGTGCCAATACGTTGATATTAAAAAAAATAGTAAATGTAAAAATGGTAAATAAAGAGAATCATTTCCGTCAGGGAATAAAAAACATACCTGAAATTTGCGCTCAGCATGGGGTACGTAAAGTGATAATTGCACCCGGCTCGCGCAATGCATCGCTGATTTTTGCTTTTACGGCACAACCTGACATGGAGTGTTTAAGCTTAACCGACGAACGTTCGGCGGCTTATTTTGCATTGGGTATGGCGCAACAAAGTGGCGAAGCTGTAGCGCTTGTGTGTACTTCGGGAACAGCAGTTTTGAATTTTGCTCCTGCCATCGCCGAGGCATATTATCAAAATTTACCTCTACTTGTTTTTACTGCCGACCGTCCGGTTGAAATGATTGACCAAGCTGACGGACAAACACTTCGTCAATCAAATATTTTTGGTAATTACATAAAAGCAAGTTTCGATTTACCTGTAGAAACGGTTATTGCTGCTGATTTAGATTATTGCGACCGTCAGGTCTCGCAAGCCATCGACACTGCTGTTTCGTATCCGCAAGGTCCGGTGCAAATTAATGTTCCATTGTGCGAACCAATTTACACCGCACTGCCCGAATTTCATTCGAAACCGAAAATAATTAAAACACTTCCGGCAAAACAAGTTATAGACAACGACAACTTAAAAACACTTCAGCAAGATTGGTTAACATATAAACGTAAATTGGTGATTTTTGGCGTTTTTCCAAAAAATGAATGTTTACAAAATTTAGCACTGCAACTTGCCAATGAACCCGATGTGGTGGTGGTAGCAGAAAATTTATCGAATATAGCAGGCGAAAATATCATTACACAGCCCGAATCGTTATTCTCACGCATAAACTCCTTGGAAAATAAAGATGCGTTTAAATCCGATTTATTAATTACAATCGGACATTCGCTTATTTGTAAACAGCTAAAAATTTACCTGCGTAGTCATCGTCCATCCGAACATTGGCAAATTGAATCGTCGATGCCTTATGTGGATACCTACAAAAGTCTGACAACAGTTATTCCGGGCTTTGCCACCGAATCAATCGGAAAAATGCCTTTTGGCAATACAGAATGCAACTATGCCGAAGTTTATTCCACTGAATTTCAGAATGTTAAAAATCTACATTCCAACTTTATTAACTCCCCCTTTAGGGGATTAGGGGGGCTTTTAGACTTAGATATCGTCTCCATTTTACTCGAAAAACTACCTTCTGACACCACTTTACATTTGGCAAACAGCACATCTGTACGCTGGGCACAACTTTTCTCTGCCCGACATGACTTAACCTATATTTGTAACCGTGGCACTTCGGGTATCGATGGAAGTATGTCCACAGCAGCTGGTTATGCTTATGCATCAAAACAACCAACCGTCTTCCTGACTGGCGATTTGTCGTTTATTTACGACTCCAACGCCCTTTGGAACAACTACATTGGCGATAATTTTAAAATTATTGTTATGAATAACAACGGTGGAAATATTTTTCGATTTATCGGCAATAAGGAACTGATGAAAAATAGTTTGGATTATTTCACCACGCCACATCAAGTGAATATAAAATCGCTGGTTGAAGCTTACGGGTTGGATTATTTGACATGCAATACTACCGAAAATTTAGCAGCAAGTATAACTGCTTTATTGCAAGCTCCAAAAGCAACAGTTTTAGAGGTTTTTACCGATGCTGATTTGAATACAGAAAATTACAATGGGTATTTTCAAAAAATAAAGACAAATTAAGCATGAAAAA
>DYSC01000018.1:17490-20775 GCA_020726365.1 Porphyromonas sp. | reverse complement strand
AAAACAAAAGAACCTTTACCATTTGCAAACGTAATACTATATGCTCATATTCAAATTCTTAGTACATGCGAAAGTTGTATTAAATTAGTTTATCAGCAGCCCATATTTATAAACAACAACTAAAATAAGCCCATTTAGGGAATTAAAATCATTATGAGAAACTGGATTACCATTAAAGACTTTGAAGAAATTAAATTTGAATATTTCGAAGGAATAGCTAAAATCACTATCAATCGTCCGCGTTACCGCAATGCGTTTACGCCCGACACCATCAAAGAAATGATTGAGGCGATGATATTTTGCCGTGACAGTCAGGACATTGCTACTATAATACTTACCGGCGAAGGCGATAAAGCTTTTTGCAGTGGTGGCGACATCAACGTAAAACAAACAGCCGGATATATTGGCAAAGATGGCATTCCGCGCCTGAATGTGTTAGATTTGCAGAAACTAATTCGTAGTATGCCCAAACCCGTTGTGGCTATGGTAAACGGATTTGCCATTGGCGGTGGACATGTGCTACACGTAGTTTGCGACCTTTCTATTGCTTCCGAAAATGCCATTTTCGGACAGACGGGACCAAAAGTTGGTAGTTTTGATGCAGGTTTTGGATCTTCGTATTTGGCTCGGGTTATTGGTCAGAAGAAAGCACGCGAAATTTGGTTTCTCTGCAAACAATATTCCGCTGCCGAAGCTTTGGAAATGGGATTGGTAAATACAGTAGTACCATTCGACCAATTGGAAGACGAAACAGTAGCTTGGTGTCAGCAAATGATGCAACACAGTCCACTTACACTTCGAATGATTAAAGCTGGATTGAATGCCGAATTGGATGGACAAGCCGGAATTCAGGAATTAGCCGGAAATGCAACCATGCTTTATTACATGACTGAAGAAGCGAAGGAAGGCAAAAATGCCTTTTTGGAAAAACGTAAACCGGACTTTTCGAAATATCCAAAATTACCATGATTCCATTACATACCAAAGCCGCAAACCATTTTGTTACAAAAAATAAAATATTTCTATTTGAATTGCTTGAATATTAATTGCAGATAAATTTTGTCAATCGTTCAGAATTTTGTACTTTTGTGGCAAAATTTAGGAACAACTCAATTTTAAATAATAAATAAAATGATTAAAGTAGGTATTAATGGTTTTGGCCGTATCGGACGTTTAGTTTTCCGTGCTGCTCAAGAAAGAAACGATGTTCAAATCGTTGCAGTAAATGATCCATTTTTGGATCTTGACTATTTGGTTTACATGTTACAGTACGACACTGTACATGGACAATTCAAAGGAACTGCCGAAAACAAAGGCGGTAAATTGATTGTTAATGGTAACGAAGTTGCTTTCTTTGCTGAAAAAGATCCAGCTAACATTGGTTGGGGTGCTTCAGGCGCTGACTATGTTGTTGAATCGACTGGTGTTTTCACTACTATCGACAAATGTCAGGCTCACTTAGCTGGTGGTGCTAAAAAAGTAGTTATCTCTGCTCCTTCTAACGATGCTCCTATGTTCGTTTGTGGTGTTAACCTTGACGCTTACAAAGCCGATATGGACATTGTATCGAACGCTTCATGTACTACAAACTGCTTGGCTCCAATTGCTAAAGTATTAAACGACAACTTTGGTGTAGTTGAAGGTTTGATGACAACTATACATGCTGCAACTAACACTCAAAAAACTGTTGATGCTCCATCTGCTAAGGATTGGCGCGGAGGTCGTTCAATCTTAGGAAACATTATTCCTTCATCTACAGGTGCTGCTAAAGCAGTAGGTAAAGTAATTCCTTCGTTGAATGGCAAATTAACAGGTATGTCTTTCCGTGTACCAACTGCTGACGTTTCGGTTGTTGACTTAACAGTACGTTTGGAAAAATCAGTTACTTACGATGAAATCAAAGCAGCTATGAAATTAGCTTCTGAAACTACCATGAAAGGTATTCTTGGATATACCGAAGATTCAGTTGTTTCTTCTGACTTTATCCACGAATCGCGCACTTCGGTATTTGATGCAGGTGCAGGTATCGCTTTGAACGGAAACTTCATTAAAGTTGTTAGCTGGTACGACAACGAGTGGGGTTATTCAAACAAAGTATTGGATTTAATCGCACACATGGATTCAGTTAAATAAGAATTCGATTATATAAATAAAAACCCCGCTGAAATAATCTTCAACGGGGTTTTTATTTACTATATACTGCAAGCTGCAAACTATTTCATTATCTCCTGCTGATGACGTACCGATTCTTCGTGAATAGCCACTAATACTGTTTTCATAAATTCAGCATCCATTCCTATTTCTTCGGCTTGCTTAACACGATGTTGCAAAATTTCGTCGTAACGCTGTGCTTGTAAAATTGGCATATTATGTTCTTTTTTATACGTACCAATCTCACGCGACACACGCATACGTTTCGCCAACAACTCCAACAAACCTTCATCCAATTCGTCAATCTGACGGCGCAATGAAGTCAAATTTTCGGTACTTTGAGTTGTATCACGAATTACTAAAGTATTCATAATTAAATCGAGCACATCGGGCGTAATTTGTTGCGAAGCATCGCTCCATGCTTTTTCGGGATTGCAATGCGATTCCACAATTAGTCCGTCGAAATTTAAGTCCATTGCCTGCTGACAAAGCGGTGCAATCAATTCCCTACGTCCACCAATATGACTTGGGTCGCAAATAATTGGCAACGTTGGCAACTGACGGCGAAGTTCGATAGGAATGTGCCACTGAGGCAGATTGCGATAAATCTTTTTGTCGTACGAACTGAAACCACGGTGTATAACGCCCATTCTACGAATTCCGGCATTATAAACACGTTCCACAGCCCCTATCCACAAATCCAAATCGGGATTTACCGGATTTTTGATAAGCACTGGAATATCCATTCCCTCCAAGGCATCAGCTACTTCCTGCACAGCAAAAGGGTTCGCAGTTGTTCTTGCTCCAATCCAGAGAATATCCACATCGTAAGCCAACGCTTCGCGTACGTGAGCAGCCGTAGCCACTTCAACAGCTATATACATGCCCAATTCTTTTTTTACGCGTTTTAACCAAGGAAGTGCAATAACGCCATTTCCTTCGAAACCACCCGGTTTTGTACGTGGTTTCCATACACCGGCTCGAAATATCTTAACTCCGTGTGCAGCAAGTTGTCTTGCAGTATCCATAACCTGTTCTTCGGTTTCGGCACTACAGGGACCCGAAATTAACAACGGACGCTTCGCATCCACACCGGGCAGTAAAATTGATTCAAATTCCATATCTTATTTTATT
>DYSC01000018.1:7192-17390 GCA_020726365.1 Porphyromonas sp. | reverse complement strand
GTTTCACGTTTCGCGTGCATTAATATATTTGTTTTTATTTTTTCGTTATTATCACATCATTTTATCATCACATTAACACATCTCTTTAATCCGCTCCAATGCTTGTTGCAACACACCTTCGCTGGCACATAACGAAATGCGGATATAACGTTTTCCTTTATCTCCAAAAATAAATCCAGGAGTTATAAAAACTTTCGCATCATAAAGCACTTTGTCGGCTAATTCACCGCTATCTTTATATATATCAGGTATTTTACCCCATAGAAACAGTCCTACCTGTTTTTCATCGAAAACACATCCAAGTTGTTTCATAATTGCCTCGGCTTTGTTCCGACGATTACGGTACAGGGTAATGTTCATTTCGTTGTGCCAATCTTCCGAATTATTTAGAGCAACCACAGCAGCTATTTGCATAGGTTTAAACTGACCGCTGTCGATATTGCTTTTCACTTTCAGCACCCAATGAACAAACTGCGCATTCGAAGCCAACATTCCCATACGCCAACCCGGCATATTGTGCGATTTACTCATTGAATTGAGTTCGATACAAATATCTTTAGCACCTTCAATTTGTAAAATACTTAAATGCTTTTTGTTCAATATAAAACTATAGGGATTATCGTTACAAATTACAATACTGTGTTTTTTACCAAAAGCTACTAATTTTTCAAACAATTCAACCGTTGCAGGAGCACCTGTAGGCATATTTGGATAATTTACCCACATCAATTTAACGTTAGTGAGGTCAATTTGTTCGAGTGCTTCAAAATCGGGGCACCAGTTATTGTTTTCATCCAAATCGTAGGTTATCACATTGGCTTGCACCAAATTACTCACCGACGAATAGGTTGGATAACCCGGATTTGGCACTAAAACACCATCACCATGATTCAGAAATGCCATAGAAATATGCAAAATTCCTTCCTTTGAGCCTATAAGTGGCTGTATTTCAGTTGCCGGATTAAGGTCTACGTGAAACCATTTTTGATAAAAATTGGCAAAAGCTTTTCGCAATTCGGGAATGCCAATATACGACTGATAACCATGTGTATCGGGTTTTGCTGCTGATTCGGCGAGAGCCTGAATGGTTTCGGGCGAAGGTGGCATATCTGGACTTCCAATTCCCAAACTGATAACATCCAGTCCACGAGTATTCATTTCGGCCACTTCTTTCAATTTGGTGGAAAAATAATACTCCGAAACCGAGTTAAGTCGCTCTGCAGGGATAATACCACCACCCGACCCCCTACCGATGATATCGGGATAAATGGTGGGGGAGTTGAAGTTAGTTTTGTCTATATCTTTTTCAGTCATATTTCAATTTTTTAAAAATCAATGCTTTAATCATTATTCACCTTTTAGGGGTTAAGGGCAGCAGTAATCCCCTCCGCATATTCACCCAGCGTTTGTAATTCTCTGATTAATGGCTTTATGGCCGAAAGCGATTGTTTGTAACGTTCGTGATCCGAAAATTTAAAATCGACATAAAACTGGTACTCCCATTCTCGTCCGATAATTGGCAGCGATTGAATTTTGGTGAGGTTAATATCGTAAAACGAAAATACCGACAATACTTTTGACAAACTTCCTTCGGTGTGAGGTAAGGTAAAAACGATGGATGCTTTGTTTATCACGTCATTTTTCTGAATATCGTTGACCACCCAATCGTTGCCAAAAATCAGAAAACGGGTAAAATTGCGTTTATTGGTTTCAATTCCGGTTGCCAAAATATTCAATCCATAAATTTCGGCAGCACGAGTACTACAAATAGCAGCCTGATTTTTCAATTCACCCACCTGAATATCGCGCGCAGCAAGAGCCGTATCTTCGTGTTCCACCACTTTTGCACTTGGAATTGTATTCAGAAAATCCTTGCATTGCATAAGCGCAATGGGATGCGACTGTATTTCGCGAATATCGTGTATCAACTGACCGGGAAGCGCAGCCAAACAATGCGAAATGTGCAATTTATATTCACCGGCAATTGGCAATTTAAATTCTTTAAGCAACTCATAATTAGGCAATAAACTTCCGGCTATTGTATTTTCGATGGCCATAATCCCCACTACATTCGGTTCTTTTTCAATAGATTTGAAAATATCCCGAAAAGTAATACATGGAATAATTTCGACCTCCTCACCGTTAAAAAAGTTTTCGGCAGCAATACCGTGATATGCTCCTAAACCTCCCTGAATAGCTACGCGCTTCATATTACTTGATTAAAAAAAATCCTGCTCAAAAATTTGAGCAGGATTTTATATGTTTATTATTTAATTTCATTCTGAAAATACATACATTTATATCCTGCTCTCACTTGCTAAAGTAAAAGTAAAAATAAAAGTATGTAAAAAATCGAGTCATTTTTATTTCTTATTTTGTTGCAAAAGTAATATTTTTTATCCAATAAACAACAAATTACAATTAAAATGTTGTGAAAAAATTCATTTTATTGCAAACACAATCATTTTTCAGTACTTATAAAATTGGCAGGAGCTTGATTATTCCGACCTTTGAAAATATAAAAGTCGTATTTGTAGCCAACACCAAACGACATAACTTTTTGTTTAAAAACCAAATTATTTGCCTCAAAAATCAAATTCTGATTGCTAAAGCCAACACTCAATGTCGATTTTTTAAAAAGAATATCGAGCGATAAAGCCGATTTAAAACCCAACTTATTGTGCAACGACGAAAAATGAATAGCATTGTTCAGATTCCAAAGTTCGAACATTTCGTAGTACGAAGCTCCTCCTACCGGCACAAACATACAACCCATCAGCGGCGTTTCCACATCGTAGTTTAGTCGCATGGGAAGGCGTTTTATTCTAAAATTGTAACGAAACTGCGCTGCAAAATTCATATTTACAGCCGCATCCACATTCACCGGATTATTTACATTTCGTGCAAGCGACTTGACACCAATTTGTGCATCAGTGGTAGCGCCAGCCAGAATTTGCATATTTTTCAGTTGCCGATAATGGTAAAACGCTCCCCAACTATATACACCTCCAATATATGTCATAGCAGTGCTGTAAGCCGGATTAAGCACCACTCCTACCAAAGCATTCAGTTTGCCCTGCATGGAATAATTTACATTTTCGGGATTGAAGTACTTACGTTCAATATGTTCGTACCCCACACCAAGCCCACTATAAGTTAATGGCGTTAGATAAGGATCGACAAAACTTAGCAACGACACAGAAGCATTTTCGGTAGCCGAAATAAGCTTGTATTTTTTATCGTCAAAAGATGTTTGTGCAAATAATCGCACAAAAAACAAGGACAGTATTAATAAGCAAAAAGTATTTTTTATCATACAAAATTTTTGGTTTGCAAATGTAAACAAAAAACGGGAAACCACCTTTTCAGCAATTTCCCTTTTTTTTTATAAGACGGGGCGCGCCCCGTCTCTAATTAATCAAAGAACGTCCGGTCATTTCGGTTGGTTGTTTGATACCCAAAATGGTACAAATTGAAGGCGCTACATCGGCCAAAATACCATTTTCTACTTTCGCTGCTTTGTTTTCGGTTACATAAATAAACGGAACAGGGTTCAGCGAGTGAGCCGTATTTGGTGAACCGTCTTCATTTTCGGCATTATCGGCATTACCGTGGTCGGCAATGATAATTACTTCGTAATCGTTGGCTTTTGCGGCTTCAACCACTTCGCCCATGCACTTATCGATAGTTTCAATAGCTTTCACAATGGCTTCGCGCACGCCGGTGTGTCCCACCATATCGCCATTTGCAAAGTTGAGTGCTATAAAGTCAAAAATTTGCGTATTCAGCGCAGCCACTAATTTATCAGCTACTTCGGGTGCACTCATTTCTGGTTGCAAGTCGTAGGTAGCTACTTTAGGCGAAGGTACTAAAATACGTTCTTCCCCTTCAAATTCACTTTCGCGACCACCCGAGAAGAAAAATGTAACGTGCGCAAATTTTTCGGTTTCGGCAATGCGTAATTGTTTCATTCCGAGACTCGAAACATGCTCGCCAAGCGTATTTTTCACATTTTCTTTATTAAAAAATACATGTAAACCTTTGTAAGAAGAATCGTAAGGAGTCATACAGAAATATTCCAACGGAATAGTTTTCATTTCTGCTTCAGGCATATCCTGCTGTGTTAGTACCACTGTAAGCTCTTTGGCGCGATCGTTGCGATAGTTGAAGAAGATAACCACATCGCCTGCTTCAATTTTAGCCAATGGATTTCCGGCAACATCAACCGCCACAATAGGATTCACAAATTCGTCGGTAACACCTGCATCGTACGATTCCTGCATAGCAGCAACCATATCAGTTTTAGCTTCGCCAGTGCCGTTTACCATCAAATCGTAAGCTTTTTTCACTCGTTCCCAGCGTTTATCGCGGTCCATTGCATAGTAACGACCTATAACAGATGCTATTTTGGTTGTTGTTCCTTTGGTATAATTATCTAACTGCTCGATAAAACCTTTTCCACTTTTAGGGTCAGTGTCACGACCATCCATAAAGGCATGAACATAAGCTTCTGCGTTATATTCTTTGGCAATATCAATCAGTTTTAACAAATGGTCGAGCGAACTGTGCACACCACCATCTGAAACTAAGCCAAGGAAATGAATTTTCTTTTTATTATCGCGGGCGTATGAATATGCTTTAACAACTTCGGGATTTTCTAAAATGCTATTATCGCGACAAGCAATATTTATTTTCACTAAATCCTGATACACCACACGTCCGGCACCAATATTCAGGTGACCCACTTCGGAATTACCCATTTGTCCATCAGGCAATCCAACGTCTTCACCCGAAGCACGCAACTGCGAATTTGGATAAGTAGCTATCAACGAATCCCAGTAAGGTGTAGGTGTATTTGATATAATATCTGCTTTCGACCCGTTGCCAATTCCCCATCCATCGAGTATCATTAACAATGCTTTTTTACTCATATTTGTTTGATTTTTAATGTTTTATATTTAAACTAAACCACATTCATTTTTGTGATGCAAAATTAGTCATTTTTTCCCGAATTTCTATCCTTTGGCTTATCAATAAATCAAGAGATTTTATCGATATACAAACGATTTGGGGTTTTTGGTTATCTTTGCATGATAAAGGGTAGAAATTAGAAAATTAGAACCACCGGTAAGCGAAGCTAAATTGGAATTTTCATGTACACAGTATTATGGATACCACTTTTCCGGGAATAGTACGCTTTTCGGGAAAGGAATACTCCATTATTGCCATTTATCATGGTTTTATTACCGATTTGTCTGTACCATTTTTAGTAACTTTGTGGTGTAGTTTGTAATATTTTAGAAAAAAACAATGTATATTTGAAGTCTGAAAAATGGAAGTAAAAAAATCAATAAATCACTAAAAAATAATGCCTTATGAACGATAAATTAGTTACACTCGCTATCCGCACTTATCAACGGGCACAAATGATAAAAGCCGTACTGACGAATAATGGCATTCCGACCGAAATCCACAACTTGAATCTCGAAAATCCCGAAATGGCTGTAGGCGTTCGTGTGCGCATCAAAGAAAGTGATTTGCCGCAGGCTCTTAAAATAGTGGAATCGGTAGAAAAAGAGTGGGAAAAAGAAACGCCAAAAAAGGAAGTTAAAACCATTGTTATCCCTATCGACTTTGCCGATATGGTTGAAAAAACCATCGATTATGGCTTTCTGTTTGCAAAAAAACTGAATGCCGTCGTTGAGTTTTTGTATGTGTATTATATTCCGGCTTTTACCATTACGAGCAACAACGACATTAGCACCTACAGTTTGACTGACAACGAATTGCTCCGCAGAATAATTACAAGCGCCAAAGCTGATACCGAAAATTTAAAAAACAGAATAAATAAACGTATTGAATCAGGCGAGTTACCCAAGGTTAGGTTCGAATTTATTATGAAACAAGGCGTACCCGACGAAATTATTCCCGAGTATTGCAAAAAGAAAAAACCACACCTGATTATTATGGGTACAAGCGGACGAAGACCAAATAATGAGCTGATTGGTAGCGTTACAGCCGAGGTAATTGAAACTAGCGAATCGCCCGTTTTAGCTATTCCTGTACTAATGCAATCGAACACATTTAAACGTATCGGATTTTTGACAAATTTTGATCAAAAAGATTTGATAGCAATTGACAAAACGATAGAATTATTTAAAGACGAAGCACCCGAGTTGTTTTTTATTCATTCGTCGGATAAAATTGAAGCATGGGACGAAGTAATGATTTCGGGAATAAAAGCTTATTTTTCAAATCATTACCCCGAATTAAAGACTAACTATTCGTTAATTGCTGCGCATAACGCGCCGGAACAGATTGAAAATTATCTGCAATTGAACAACATCGACTTGTTGGCATTTAACACCCGTAAGCGACGTCTGTTTTCACGTCTTTTCAACCCCGGATTAGCTTACAAAATGGTTTTGCATTCGAACACCATGTTGTTTGTAACACATGTGTGAAATCTCACCCACCTCACCCCTAACCCCTCTCCTTGAGGAGAGGGTTAGGTAGATACATATCAATTTATTCTCTAACCTTATCGAGCAAATAATTTAATTGCTCCACTTCGCTTTCGGTCAGATTTTTAAGTAGTTGATCCACTGCCAATTCGGTCTCGAGTAGATTATTCAATAATTCCAACTTTAATAAAGCCGATTGACAAAGGAGCTTCCGCCCGAAAACCACGCAAAATACGCAACACATTGTATTGTTGCTCCGTAATATCGTATTTTTTTAAATCCTGAATAAATCGATAACCAAGTACACGTGTTGTATAAGTCAGATTAATTAACCCTTTGTGGTATTCGTTGCGGAAACGTCCCTTTATTTCATCTTCTAAACGCATATTTTTTATAGCTTTGCATGACTTCCGTCGCAAAAAGGCTGATTGGCACTTTTGCCACATGTACAATAATAATACGATCCCGGTTGCATTTCCAACACATAAGGGCTTTTTTGAGTAATAACTGGTTTTTCCATTTTCTTTTTATATTTAAAAGCCTTTATTAATAAGGCGTTATACATTTTATTTAGTAAGAATATTGAAATTATTTTTAATTTACATGTTATAATATGTTTGTTTGTAAAAAGTTTAAATGGAAGCATGAAAAGATACAATTTCGCCATTTTTGTATATTTTTGCAGGAATATAAAAATCAATCGTATGAGAACTAAAATATTTATATCCGCTATTCTCTTTTTCGTTGCTATTGCAGCTTATGGTATCGACTATACTCAGTTTTTCACCGACAAAGCCTGCCGTGTCGATTTTCAGTTTAGTGGTAATGCTAACAGCACGTTGGCTTATATTAGTAAAATAAAAGAAGAACCTATATGGGGCGGGCGCCGTGCCAACCTCGATAAATTTTTAAACCTTGGCGAATACCGCTTTCAAGTGACTGACAGCGCATCGGGAGCGCTGATTTACATCGATGGTTTTAGTTCGTTATTTTTTGAGTGGCAAACGACCGACCAAGCCAAACATACGGACAAAAGCATGGAGCAAACCATCCAATTTCCGTTTCCGAAAAATGCAGTAAAGCTATCGATTGAAAAACGCAAGGGTTTTGAAGCTTGGGAAACACTGCAAAGGATAGGCTTTTCGCCCAACGACAAATTAATTGTGCGAAATACGCCCGTACAGGCTTTGGTAAAAGAGATTTTAAAATCTACCACGCCCGACAAAGCGGTTGATATTGCCATTATTGCCGAAGGATATACAGCCGAACAACAAGAAAAGTTTTTTGCCGATGCTCACAAATTAGCCGACAATCTGTTTACACACGAACCCTTTATCCGCCACAAATCGCGTATAAATATTTATGCTGTAGCTGCCGCATCTGTGGATTCAGGCATCACCAATCCACAGAACAATAACTGGAAAAACACGGCTGTGGGAGCTCATTTCTATACTTTTTACGAACCGCGTTACCTCACTTCGCCCGATATGTTCAGCATACGCAACTATGCTGCTTTGGTACCTTACGATGCCATTTATATTTTGGCCAATACCACAACATACGGCGGTGGAGGCATTTATAATTTTTACGCTCTTGCTTCGGCCGATAGTAAACGTGCTAAAAGTGAAGTAATTGTGCATGAATTCGGGCACTCGTTTGCCGGCTTAGGCGACGAATATTTTAAGGACAAACCCGATGTTTTAGACGATATGTACGACATTAAAGAAGAGCCTTGGGAACCCAATTTAACCTCGTTTGTACATTTCGAAAAAAAATGGAAAAGCGACTTGCCTAAAAATGCGCAAATACCAACACCCGTTACCGACGAAACGAAAAAACTACCCATTGGCGTTTTCGAAGGGGGAGGCTACCTTACCAAAGGTATGTATCGCCCTGCCTACGACTGCCGTATGCGCACCAACGATGCCCAAGGTTTTTGCCTCGTTTGCGAAAAAGCAGTGGAACGCATGATTTTGTATTTGACGGAGTGAATAAGTTAGTAAGGTTTATAAAGTCTGTAAAAAGGTTTATAAAGTCTGTAAAGTTATCAGGTTTATAAAGTTAATTCATTAGTTGGCACATTGGCACATCACCACATTTTTCCGTATCTTTGCAGTTCGAAAATCAAATAACGGAAAATGACTTTACAATCCCAACTCGAAAACCGCATCCTGATATTGGATGGTGCAATGGGAACTATGATACAGCGCTACAAATTACAGGAGGCTGATTATCGTGGTTCACGCTTTGCAAATAGCGAAATTCTTCAAAAAGGCAATAACGATTTATTAGTACTTACGCAACCAGATAAAATTTACGATATTCATTGTAAATACCTCACAGCGGGTGCTGATATTATCGAAACAAATACCTTTAACGCACAGCGCATTTCGATGGACGACTACGGAATGAGTGGTTTTGTGCGAGAAATGAACTTGGCTGCGGCTCAACTTGCCCGCCGCGCTGCTAATCAGTTCACGGCTGAAAATCCTTCAAAACCCCGCTTTGTTGCCGGAGCAGTTGGTCCAACCAACAAAACGGCTTCCATGTCGCCAGATGTGAATAATCCGGCGTATCGTGCTGTGAGTTTCGACAATTTGGTGGCAGCTTACAAAGAACAGATTTTAGCGTTGATTGAAGGTGGTGTTGATGCCCTGCTTATTGAAACAATTTTTGACACTTTAAATGCTAAAGCAGCTTTATTTGCAGCCGAAGAAGCCATTACCGAGAGTAACAAACGGGTGGAAATTATGCTCTCGGCAACGGTAGCCGACACGAGTGGTCGCACGCTTTCCGGACAAACCATACGTGCCTTTTTGGCTTCTGTTTCGCATGCCAATGTTTTGTCAATAGGTTTAAACTGTTCGTTTGGAGCCAAAGATTTAAAACCTTATCTACAAGAAATCAGCAGTTTGGCTTCGAGCTACGTAAGTGCATACCCCAATGCCGGACTTCCCAACCAGTTTGGCGAATACGACGAAACTCCCGAACGCATGGCGGAGCAGATAGTAGAGTATTTCGACGAAAAATTGGTCAATATTATTGGTGGCTGCTGTGGCACAACGCCCGAACACATAGCGGCTTATCAACAGTTGATTGAAGGGAAAGAAATTCGTAAAATTAAAAACGCATCTAAAAGTTTAGTTTTAAGTGGCTTGGAGCATCTTGAAATTTTCTCGCCTTCGGTTGAATATTTTTCTACCTCACCCCTAACCCCTCTCCCTAGTGAGAGGGGAACAAAAACCTCACCCCTAACACCTCTCCATAGTGAGAGGGGAACTGCTGCAGAGCAGTTAAGTAAAGCGGAGAAATGGGAAGAGGGTACTTATCATGCAAACTTTACTACCGACGGTTATTCATGGAATTTGCTTAAAGATAAAGCAAAAGAAATGAGAAAAGAACCAACTATTGCTGAGAATATATTGTGGCAAGCATTACGAAATAATCAGACAGGCTATAAAATCAGACGTCAACATATAATTGAAGGTTTTATCGCCGATTTTATTTGTATTGAAAAACAATTAGTTATTGAAGTTGATGGAGGTATACATCAAACAAAGGAACAAAAAGAATTTGATGAATACAGAACATATATTATAAACGACAAAGGATTTCGTGTTATTAGATATTCTAACGAAGATGTTATAGATAAAACCAAAACTGTAGTTGAGGATATAAAAGAAAAATTAGATCGTCTAAAATCCCAATCTACCCAAATAGCTACAAACGTTGCA
>DYSC01000018.1:0-7092 GCA_020726365.1 Porphyromonas sp. | reverse complement strand
AGAGGGGCTGGGGGTGAGGTTCGTTCCCTTTTCACGAACATTGGTGAGCGTTGTAATGTAGCCGGTTCGCGTATGTTTTTGCGTTTGATAAACGAGAAAAAATACGAAGAAGCCCTGGTTATTGCACGGAAACAGGTTGAAGAAGGTGCGCAGATAATCGACATAAATATGGACGACGCCATGCTCGAAGCCAAAGAGGAAATGGTTACGTTTCTGAATTATGTAGTCTCTGAACCGGAGATTTCGCGTGTGCCGATTATGATTGACTCATCGAAATGGGAAGTGATAGAAGCCGGATTGAAATGCGTTCAGGGCAAGTGTATTGTGAATTCCATCAGTATGAAAGAAGGTGAAGCCGACTTTTTGGAGAAAGCCCGCAAAATTCGTAAATATGGAGCTGCAGTGGTAGTTATGGCTTTCGACGAAAAAGGGCAAGCAGATAGTTTTGAGCGAAAAACGCAGATTTGCGAACGCGCTTATCGTTTGTTGGTTGATAAAGTTGGTTTTCCACCGCAGGATATTATTTTTGACCCCAATGTATTGGCAATAGCCACTGGTATTGAGGAACATAACAACTACGGCGTTGATTTTATAAATGCTACCCGTTGGATAAAACAAAACTTACCTTATGCCAAAATAAGCGGCGGTGTAAGTAATTTGTCTTTCTCATTTCGTGGAAATAATGTGGTGCGCGAAGCTATTCACAGCGTTTTTCTGTATTATGCTATCAAAGAAGGTATGGATATGGGCATTGTAAATGCCGGAATGTTACAGATTTACGAAGATATTGAGCCGGAATTACTGGAACATGTGGAAGATGTTGTCTTGAATCGTCGCCCGGATGCTACGGAGCGTATGATTGAATTAGCCGAAAAGGTAAAAAATCAGGCTTCGGGTGTAAAAGAAGAAAAAGTAGACGAATGGCGCACACGCAATTTACAAGGTCGGTTGGAATATGCACTGATAAAAGGCATCAGCGATTTTCTGGAAGAAGATTTAGCTGAGGCACTTTCAGCCTACGATTCAGCCATCGAAATTATCGAAAAACCGCTTATGAGTGGCATGAATATCGTTGGCGATTTGTTTGGACAAGGTAAAATGTTTTTACCTCAGGTGGTAAAAACGGCACGCACCATGAAGAAAGCCGTGGCTATTTTGCAACCCGAAATTGAGCGTACCAAAGTGCCTGGACAAAGTTCGTCGGCAGGTAAATTTTTGATTGCCACCGTGAAAGGCGATGTGCACGATATTGGTAAAAACATAGTTTCGGTGGTATTGGCATGTAACAATTTTGAAGTAATCGACCTTGGTGTGATGACTCCAACTGAAAAAATTATTCAAACAGCTATCGCCGAAAACGTGGATATAGTAGGTTTGAGTGGACTGATTACGCCTTCGCTCGAAGAAATGGCTAATGTGGCAGCTGAAATGGAAAAGGCAGGATTGAAAGTGCCACTTTTGATTGGTGGCGCAACCACCTCAAAAATTCACACGGCTGTAAAAATTGCACCAAACTATAGTGCCCCTGTTATTTGGGTAAAAGATGCTTCTGTAAATACAAATGTGGTGGCGCAGTTGATGAGTGCCACTAATTATCCAAAGTTCACAGCTGACATTAAAGCTGAATATGCTCAAATGCGTGAAAAACAAGTTCCTAAAGCAAATTTACTTAGCCTCGACGAAGCTAAAAAACGCAAGCCAAATTTGTTTTAATAGAATATTAATAAAAGCTCGTAGCGACTTTCGTTTTCGGTTAACGTTGCCACGCAGGTTAGTACCTCTCCTACCCGACTGGCTTTGAGGTGTTTATCCCGCTATTTGGCGGGAGGGGCTTGGGGTAGTTTCATACTTACACGCTCCGTTTTCAACCAGCGCATATATTCGTTTAATTCTGTTTTTACCTCGGGAGACAATATCAAAAGTCCGATAATATTAGGCACTGCCATTGCCAACACCAACATATCCGAAAAATTGACCAATGCACTCAGGCTCAATATCGAACCCATAGCCGTAGTTATCAAAAATACAACCTGATAAAATCGGGTGGCATAAATGCGATTTCCAAAACGACGCTCGCAAGCATCACCTACTAAAAAGTCGAAACTTTTAACACCATAATACGACCATGAAATAATAGTCGTGTAGGCAAAAAGAATAATGGTAGGCAATAATAAATAAGTAAACCACGACGAAACAGTTGAGAAAGCAGCCGAAGTTAAGCCTGCACCTGTCAGGTTATCAGGATTCGTATATAAACCTGTAACAACAATAACCAAAGCCGTAAGCGTACAAACAACTACGGTATCGATAAATGGCTCTAACAAGGCAACAATACCCTCAGTAACAGGCTTTTGTGTTTTTACAGTGGAGTGAGCGATGGCTGCCGAACCAATACCGGCTTCGTTCGAAAAAGCGGCACGGCGAAAACCGATAATCATAACACCGATAAAACCACCTTTGGCGGCATCGGCATTAAAAGCCCCATCGAAAATAATACCAACAGCCATTCCAAGATGCTGATAATTAACAACAATCACAACCAAACACGACACAATATACAAAATAGCCATCACAGGAAACAACTTATCGTTGACGCGCGCAATGCCTTTTATTCCACCTAAAATTACAATTCCAACAAGTAAGGCAATAACAATTCCAATCCAAAGTTGATAACCATCCAATGACGGAAAAGTTACAATGGTTTGCGCAACAACCTGATTGGACTGAAACATATTTCCAATTCCAAATGCGCCAATAGTAGCAAAAATTGCAAAAATTATGGCAAGTGTTTTACCTGTTTTTTTCCATCCACGTTTAGCCAAACCATCGCGCAAATAATACATGGGACCGCCTGAAACATTATTATTCTTGTCAATTTTTCGATATTTTACACCGAGCGTACATTCGGTGAATTTGGTTGTCATACCAAGCAATCCGGCTACAATAATCCAAAATGTAGCACCCGGTCCACCCAACGAAATGGCAACTGCCACACCGGCAATATTTCCAAGACCAACGGTTGAAGCTGTAGCAGTAGCAATAGCCTGAAAATGTGAAATCTCACCTTCGTGACTATCTTTATCAAATTTTCCCATTGCTAATTCGATGGCATGTATAAATCCTCTGAAATTTATAAACCTAAAATAAAAGGTAAAAAACACAGCACCAAACACCAACCAAAGTACGATAAATGGTATTTTCACGCCAAAATCAAATCCGATAGCAGCAAAAACATCGAAGAAGAGTATTTTATCTAAATAAAAAATAATGGGTTCAAAAACTGAATTCACCGCATCGTCGAACGATGAGGTTGTGTTTTGTGCCGAAAGTTTTAAACTTGCAGCTACAAAAAGTAGTAGAGCGATTGTTTTTTGCATAAATATTAATTTTTATCTGATTTCTGTATAATTTCAATCAGTTTTTTCGACTCATTTTCCCAGCAAAGCGTATTCGAAATATCGGAAAAATGTTTTGTATCAAAGCCATGCTGTACTAGTTCGTTTATAATTTTTGCCAAATAATCCGGTTCGTAATGGTTGATAAGCACACCGGTTTTATAAGTCGAAACAATTTTTTCAATTTCGGGGAAATGTGTTGCTAATACAGGAACACATGCATGTAGATAATCGAAAATGCGGTTTGGCAACGCATAGCGATAACTCAGCCCCATATCGTCTAACAAACACAATCCAATGTCAGCCGACGGTGTATATTTGTACAATTCCGAAGCTTTAATGCGACCTAAAAACAGCACTTTATCATTGAGATTTGCATGGGCAACCTGCAATTTAAGTTGGGCTTCCACATCGCCGGCACCAATAATTACCAATATTGCATTTTCAACAAGCGGCATAGCATCAATCACCCATTCCAAGCCACGACCTTTGTTGAGTGCACCCTGATACAGTATGATTTTTCGGGAACCGTAATTCAGTATTTTCTCGTGATAATTGCGTTTAAAAGGAATATTCCGAATTACCTGCATATTTATACCATATTTGTGATTGTAGTATTCGGCAATTGACTCACAAACAGTATAGCAGGTTTTTAAATGTGGAAAAAACAAATCTTCGATTTTTGTCCACACTTTCTTTACAACATGGCGGTTGTAAAGTTCAGGCACTTCGGGGAAAAGTTCGTGCGCATCAAAAATCAACTTCACCCGCTTCAGCTTCGAAGCTAAAAAAGCAGCCGGCAAGGTATCGGTGTCGTTTGCCAAAATATGACTGCATTTTGTAAATAGCAACAGCCAAAACACTCTGAAATTAAATTCCGCATAGAAAAGTACCGAACGCTCAAAAAATAACCTTAACCGTTTATATTTCAACGAAATAGTAAGTTCTGGAGAGTTTTTTAGTTTACGGCCAATTAGTAAAACATCGAATTTATTTTGCTGAAAAACGGTAGCCACTTTCAACACACGCTGATCGGTAGCCAAATCGTTAGTAGCCAAAATAAGGATTCGCATCATACTTTTTCTTTCAGAAAATTCAACAAATCGACGTATAATTTTCGGTGATACAAATTGGGCGATTTTTCGACTAAGTTATTGTGCCACAGCAACGAAATTTCACCATTGTAGCGCTCCACACAGTTTATCAGCTGCTCGCAATACTGATATGCATCGTGTGCATTCATATACATATAGCGTTTATCGCTCAAGGTTCTATCCATAATATTGAGCGAATGCAGCGTCAAGTTTGTGAGATCTTTATTCAACGGATTTATAAATCTTACCGGACGACACGTGCCCAACCTAAACCCAGACATATCGGCATAACCCATACTAAAATCGTCGGTAATTCCCGCACCAATCAGCTCCAACATATCCTGCGGTTCGCGGTTATTCATAAAATGATTACGATTGAAAATCACTTTTGAATGAATTGCCTTTTCGAGTTTTTGCTTTTCGAGCTCTACCAAACCCGGAGACACTCCACATTCGTAACTTGCATGCAATCCGATAGTTACAGCCTTACGGCGGCAATAGCGTAAAAAATACTTGTAATCGGGCAACAATAAATTCGGGAAAGGCTTATCCTCTTCGTACTTCATCCCCATGGAACGTACAAAAATGATTGTTTCGCATCGCTTTTCGCCCAACACTGCTCGCAAATCGTTGTTAATTTTAAACAGAAAAGGAAACGTATACCACGGATCATCCGAAACACGACCAAAAAAACTTTTCAACGCACGTTGTCCTTCTTTGGGTCGCTTTATGCCACGCAATACACCTCCAAGCATTCCTCTGATTGTTCTGAAATGAGCTAATTGGTCTACATCGTGTGTCAAATTCACCTTACTTATTTTCCGAGGTAATTCAAGAATTTCAAATCCGCTTTCGCGCAATAAACCCCTGAATTGCATTCCCCATTCTTCAATAATCGGACGGTCGATAAAACCAGCTCTATAAGGCAGCGATTCTTTTCCGGGAAAACGTCCGTGCACATCACGCACTTTCGAACGTACCATTTCTTCGTAGCGCGAAATCAGAAAATACGTTCCCGCAACAATATCAGCATTCAAAACCAAGGTATTACCTATGGTTTCGGCAAAAGGTTCACCAAAAAGTATAGGCATTTCGTCCCAAATCTGAAGTGGTAAAACGGGCAACGATGCCACTGTACCATACGTTTTGTCATCAAAAAAACCAGAAGCTTTAATAACCACATCGTACTTATCAAATTCACGATAGTCGGCAGTATATCCGATTCGGAGCGATTTCCCTTTCGGAATTTCGACACCAATTAAAAACTGAATAATATAATCAATTATTTCTTTCACAATTAGTTATAAAAATTACAAACTTTATTTCAACCTCATTTTTCGCTTATGAGCAATAGTTACGGCAACAGCTACCACTACACCCAACATCAAATCGCTGTTTGTAAACAAGCCAAAATAATCAGCATCAACAGGTTTGTGATTTGTAACTAATTTCAATATCAATGCAATGGTGGTAAATAACGAAAATACGCCAATACCATACAATATGGTTTTTAAAAATGAAGTCATAAATACAAAAAATTTTATATTAAAAAAACGGACTTCAAAGATAGAAAATAATTGTTATGTGAACAAAGATTTTTCCCATTATACAAACATTGTCTATATTTGCATACGATTCAGGGTAGAACCATTCAGATATAACCTACTTGCTGAGCATTGGTGTTGAGATTGGAAATGTAGGTTTTGTGGAAAAATTGAATCGGTAAAATATACCGGTAAATGGCACTGTATGCTATGTAAATAAAATTAATAATGTATAGAATTTAAGCTTTTGTATGGCACGATTATTGTTTTATCTTTGCAAATTAATTCTCTTTTTTTATAGGAGGCAATATTATGAAAACCTTTGTATTCGCAATTGCAATGCTGACTTTGGCTACTGCCACAGTAGTCGGTCAGTCGAAAGAAATAGTGGACGATATTTACTTTAAACCAAGCGATGTTGTTAAGCAAACCGAACGTCCGATAGCTAAGCAACCGGTTTACAAAAATGGGGCAAAAGAAATTGTGTTTATCGAATATGGACAAAAAGTAGAAATTGTAACGCCCGATACCACTGTCTTGTTAGGCGAAGCCAACGATAGTTCGGAACAAGAAACCGAAGAAGGTTACTATCTGAATGGCTTTAACGGTTCGCAATCCGACATGGAATATGCTTCGCGTATTCGTAAATTTCACAATCCCAAGTATCGCGTATTTATTGGTGACCCTGCCTACAACGACATTTATTTCGTGAATAATTTCGATTGGAATGTGTACGTGGAAGACAATTACGCCTATGTAACGCCTACATGGACTAATCCGTATTGGTTCGATTATTCATTCCGACCATACAGCAGTTGGGGGTGGAATAGTTGGAGTTATGGCTACCCGAGCTACAGTAATTATTATGGCATGGGCAACTATCCATGGTCGTACAACAATTATTGGGGCGGATATGGTGGTTATTATGGTGGTATGTATGGAAGCTATTATGGAAGTATGTATGGCTACGGAATGGGTTACCCATATTACGGCTACGGCTACAGTCCCTATGATTACGGTTTTTACAACGGATATTATTACGGAAGTAATTACGGAAAT
>DYSC01000269.1 GCA_020726365.1 Porphyromonas sp. | reverse complement strand
TAAGGCTGTCGATAAGCGTTTTGGTTTTTTCTTTAAAATCTATATCTGTCATTTTTGGTCAATTGATCTATTGTCACCTTCATCTAATATCTTTTTAACTTCCTTATCAAAGTCACTTTCAAAAAGCTGGTCTTGAATGATTCTGTATTTTTCAAATTCGCTTTCGGCATATTGTTTTGCCATTTCGGTAGTAATTGAGCCTGCATCTTTCAATACATCGCGTTCGCTGAATTCAAGGAATAAGTCCAGTCTCTTAGCCCAATCTTCCATTGTCATTGGAATATTTCGTTTTGCACGGTCTTCGGCCAAATCGAGATAGGCATTCACAATGCGACCAAGCGATTCCATTTCGTCTTTATTCAGGTAATTTTTTGCAATGCTTACATCCGTTTTTAGAATTTTTCCTTCGGGGCTGTTTTTCCAACTTGTTAGACCCATTTTATCTTTCTTACTGTCAGCCCGTTTCACGATTAATTCAGCAGCCGTATGTCCGTGAATACCAAAATGCAATTTGTTTTGAACTTTGGCAAAAAAGGTTTTTGTAATAATTGCATCTTTGTTATAATCGAGACTTGTGGCATAAATATCGGTCACTTTCTGATACAAGTTTCTTTCACTCAGTCTTATTTCGCGAATTTCGGCAAGTAGTTCTTCGAAGTAATTTTTACTCAAATACGAGCCGTTTTCAAGGCGTTTTTTATCCAAAACAAATCCTTTTATGGCAAACTCGCGAAGCACCCCGGTTGCCCATTGCCTGAACTGTGTGGACCTGATTGAGTTCACCCTGTAACCCACCGAAATAATAGCATCGAGATTATAAAAATCAACTTCTCTTGTAACTTCACGACTACCTTCAGTTTGAACTATTCGAAATTTTCGAATAGTTCGTTTTTCTTCAATTTCACCGCTTTTATATATTTCTTTTAAATGATAATTAATCGTATTCACCTCTACATCAAACAATGTAGCCATTAGTTTTTGCGAAAGCCAAACTGTTTCGTCCTCGTATCTGGCTTCAATACTTTGTTCGCCCGACTGAGTTGTGAAAATCAGGAATTCAGCAGTGCTGTTTCTAATGAGTTTATTTTTGTTATCCATCTTTCAACATTTTCTGTTTAAACTGCTCTTCCGTAGAATTCGTTAATGTATTCGTTTACCACCAAGTTGTTAATGTACTTTGATGATTCAG
>DYSC01000268.1 GCA_020726365.1 Porphyromonas sp. | reverse complement strand
GGATAGATTTTACACCTTTTTTTTATATATTACTACAATTAATTTAATTCATCTACTGATTTCCTAATCATTATCTAATCATTAGCTACTAATTATTCAATCATTATCTACTGATTTCCTAATCATATCTATCCATTACTTATGCATTACCTATCCATTACTATCTATTAGCCTCTCTATTGATACATTACTATCTAGTGGATATAACTTATAGCTCACATCTATTAATGTCTTATTTCCTATCCATAATGATTCTTAGAGGATATCTTATTTTAAGTTAATTGTTATTCTCGATGATTAGTATTCTCGCTAATTATTATCATCAATGATTAGTATTCTTGATCATTAGTATTCTTGATCATTAGTAGCTACCACCCATATCTATTCTCCATTGATAAGTACCCCCACTACTTATCTTCTCAGGAAAAACACCCCCGGGTTTGATTGGTATTCTTTCCAATACCGCCCCCACCAATAGGCTTTAATTCAACTACCTTAAGTATTATCAATTATTTCTCTATGATGGATAATCTATTCATGTATCTCAGATTAGATATTATTGATACTCCCTACATTGGATACCGTAAATATCCCTTCTACCCCCTTTGTTTTCTACATTGGATACGTAAATATGTTAAATATGTAAATGCACCCCCCCCTGTGTTAGATATGTTAAATATGCAAATACATAGATATCCCCCTCTACATTGGATATGTAAATACGTAAAATGCGTAAATGCATAAATATGCCCCTCTGTGTTGGATAACCCCACAAACCACCCCCACTCCTTTTTAAATTTGGGCGTTGCCCTATAACTATTAAATCTTACGATTATGTATACAGCAAAAATTAACACTGCCTCCGTCAGTGTTTATGCCACAGGTGGCATGTTTAACGGAGTCGCCTTGAAAGGCGAGTTCCTAGGAATATTGATTCCTGGAAACCTCGATGACCTAGAGGTCATCGAAAGTGGTGTAAGAACTTACCAAGGTAAGTTCTTGGTAACCAAGACTTTTACCACCGAAGACGGTGGTGAGATTAACATATTGGGGGTAAATTAACCCCCCAATATTTTCCCCTCGCTCAGAGTTATTACGTTGTAACTCTGAGTTTATCTATAGACATTACGTAAGTATACCTAAAACAAGGATTGGTATATGAAGTATGATATGTTTGCAAACGTGTCAT
>DYSC01000099.1 GCA_020726365.1 Porphyromonas sp. | reverse complement strand
TTTGGAGCAAGTCGCTCTGAAAATGAAAAATGCCCAATTATCTTATTTGATAATCAGGCATTTGTAGAAATTTTAAGTTGTCTCATAAGGACTCGAACCTTAACAGGCAGATCCAGAAACTGCAGTGCTACCATTACACCATGAGACAGAATTAAAAAGTATAATAATTTGAAAAAAACGGTTGAAATTCAACATGGAATATCAACCGTTATATCGTTTTGATTTGTGTTGTCTCACCAAGACTCGAACTTGGTCAGGCAGAACCAAAAACTGCAGTGCTACCATTACACCATGAGACAATCATTATCGCCTTTTTTCAAAAGCGGTGCAAAGATACGATTGTTTTTCGTTTTTGCAAAATTTTACGGCATTTTTATTCTAAAATCATCAGATTATTTAAAACACAAATCATTCTAATGATTCATTATTCAAACCAATTAAACTTCTTACAACGCACATTCCTTCTCCTTTCTTGCTCCCTCTCTTCAAGTAGATGGTTGGGGTGAGGTGGTTATGGTTATGTGGATGAATTCTTTATTCCACTATTATCAAATAATAATTTTTTTTACCTTTTTGTGCCAATAGGTATTTGCCGTTGAGTAAATTTTCAGTTCCAATCAGTTGATCCTGATTCTCGAGTTTTTCTTTGTTCAGACTTACGCCACCGGATTGTACCAATTTACGCATTTCGCCTTTCGATGGAAAAACGGCGGCATTATCAACCAACAAATCGATGGCTTTTACACCCGCTTCGACAATCGATTTTGCAACTTTAAACTGTGGAACTCCTTCGAATACAGCTAATAAAGTATCCTCATCCAGTTTTTTTAAAGCATCCGAAGTGGCATTACCAAACAAAATATTCGAAGCTTCGATAGCGGCATTATAATCATCTTCGGAATGCACCATGGTGGTAACTTCTTTAGCCAATCGTTTCTGTAAAATACGCAAATGAGGAGCTGTATAGTGCTCTTTTATAAGACTTTCTATTTCATTTTTTTCAATTGAAGTAAATATTTTAATGTATTTTTCGGCATCGGCATCGCTTACATTTAACCAAAACTGAAAAAACTTGTATGGCGAAGTATAACGACGATCTAACCATACGTTTCCACTTTCGGTCTTTCCAAATTTACCGCCGTCGGCTTTTGTTATGAGCGGACAAACCAATGCAAAAGCTTCGCCGCCTGTTTTCCGACGAATCAATTCCGTTCCGGTGGTTATATTTCCCCATTGGTCGGAACCGCCCATTTGCAGTTTGCAGTTTTTATTTTGGTTTAGCCACAAAAAATCGTAACCTTGAAGCAATTGGTACGAAAATTCGGTGAAAGACATACCTACGCTCGATTCGCTACTCAATCGTTTTTTTACCGAATCTTTTGCCATCATGTAGTTTACAGTGAGGTGTTTGCCAATATCACGGATAAAATCAAGGAAGCTGTAATTTTTCATCCAGTCGTAGTTGTTTACCAACTCGGCTGCATTTGGAGCATCGCTTTCGAAATCTAAAAATTTGGCTAACTGTGCTTTAATACATTCCTGATTGTGGCGTAGAGCAGCTTCGTCTAATAAATTGCGCTCGGCCGATTTGCCCGAAGGGTCGCCAATCATTCCTGTTGCACCACCTATCAATGCAATGGGTTTATGACCTGCACGCTGAAAATGACGGAGCATCATAACGCTCACTAAATGACCAATATGTAGTGAATCGGCAGTAGGGTCGATGCCAACATAAGCCGCTGTAAGTTCTTTAGCCAACTGTTCTTCTGTTCCGGGCATCATGGTATGAATCATACCACGCCACTGAAGTTCTTCAATAAAATTCATATTTTTATATTTTTATACCTGCCCCTAACCCACTAAAGGGGGAGTTACTCGGGGACATTAAGTTTTTGTTGAATTTATAATCATCCCCTTGTGTGTCAAAATTGATTTGACATGGGTGTTTCATCTTTATATTGTTGTTTTTCTGTTTTTACGGACTGCAAAGATACAAAATTCTTCGGTTCGTAACACCTAAAAGCAAAGGTAACTGAATAATTTTCACTACCTTTGCACCCTCAAAAAAAAGATTGTTTTACATGCAGAAAATTAGAAACATTGCTATTATTGCTCACGTTGACCACGGCAAAACTACTCTGGTAGATAAAATGCTGATGGCAGGGCACTTATTTCGCGACAATGAAAACGCCGGCGAGTTGATTATGGATAATAACGACCTCGAACGTGAGCGCGGTATAACCATTTTGGCCAAAAACGTATCAATAGATTATCTTGGTTACAAAATAAATATTATTGATACTCCTGGACACGCCGACTTTGGTGGCGAAGTGGAACGCGTATTGAACATGGCCGATGGCGTATTGCTTTTGGTGGACGCTTTCGAAGGTCCAATGCCTCAAACTCGTTTTGTATTACAAAAGGCTTTGCAAATTGGGTTAAAACCAATTGTTGTTATAAACAAAGTAGATAAACCAAACTGTCGTCCCGATGAGGTGCACGAAATGGTGTTCGACCTAATGTATAATCTCGATGCTACCGAAGAGCAGCTTGATTTCCACACTATTTACGGCTCTGCCAAAAATAATTGGATGAGTGAAGATTGGAAAAACGAAACCGACAATATTATTCCCTTACTCGATGCTATTATTGAACATATTCCTGCTCCAATAATGCTCGAAGGCACTCCTCAAATGCTCATCACTTCGCTTGATTATTCGTCATACGTTGGTCGTATTGCTGTAGGTCGTGTACACCGCGGCGTTTTGCGCGAAGGCATGGATGTGAATTTGGTAAAACGTAATGGTAAAGCCACAAAATGCCGCATAAAAGAAGTGCATACTTTCACAGGATTAGGACGTACCAAAACCACCGAAGTAAAATCGGGTGATATTTGTGCATTGGTTGGTATCGAAGGCTTCGAAATTGGCGATTCGGTTTGCGATTTGCAAAATCCGGAACCTTTGAAACCCATTGCTATCGACGAACCAACCATGAGTATGGTGTTTACCATCAACAACTCACCGTTTTTTGGCAAAGAAGGAAAATTTGTTACTTCGCGCCATATTCACGACCGTTTGATGAAAGAATTGGATAAAAACTTAGCACTTCGTGTTGAGAAAAATTTAGATTCGGATGTTTGGCATGTTTATGGTCGTGGCGTGTTGCATTTATCGGTGCTTATCGAAACCATGCGTCGCGAAGGGTACGAATTGCAAGTTGGTCAGCCACAGGTTATTTACAAAGAGATTGACGGCAAACGTTGTGAGCCAATCGAGCAATTAACCATTAATTTACCGGAAGAAAGTTCGGGTAAAATTATCGAAATGGTAGCCATGCGCAAAGGCGAAATGCTAAGCATGGAAGTAATGAACGACCGCATTCAGTTGGAATTTTTAATCCCATCGCGCGGTATTATTGGCTTACGAAATGCCGTGTTAACTGCTTCGGCAGGCGAGGCAATTATGTCGCACCGCTTTTTTGAATATCAACCCTACAAAGGAGTTATCGAAAAACGCAATAACGGATCTATCATTGCCATGGAAAGTGGAACTGCATTTGCTTATTCGTTGGATAAATTGCAAGACAGGGGTCGTTTCTTTGTTTTTCCACAGGACGAAATATATTCCGGACAGGTTGTGGGTGAAAGTTCGAAAGAAGGCGATATGGTTGTGAACGTTACTAAACCCAAAAAGCTCACCAATATGCGTGCTTCGGGTGCCGACGATAAAGCAAAACTGATTCCGCCAATTGTTTTCAGTCTGGAAGAAGCGTTGGAATATATTAAAGAAGATGAATATGTGGAATTAACACCCACAAAAATCCGTTTACGCAAAATTTTCTTAGACGAAAACGAGCGTAAACGAAATTCGAAAAAATAAAAAGATAAGAATAAAAATTAAAGCGCAAAGCAGATACAGATATTGTATTTGGTTTGCGCTTTTTTTAATCTTATTCTCCAATTTCTTGTGGTAAATTGTAAACCGTATTTATACGGTTTGAGCTGTGATGAATTTTATTCAAAAAATCGTTTATTTTATCTTGATAATCAACAAAATAATCGGGATGTAGTTTTTTTGTAACCAACGAAATTAATTTTTTCAGCAGCAATGCTACTTTGTAGTCGTAACCCGAAAAACGTGCACCGAAAACTTTAGAGGGCTGCGTAAACTGCAATTCCAACACATACAAAGTTAAGTCTGCCTCCAGTTTTTTACTTTTTGTTTCAACCGTAAATTCTTTGATGCGTTTAGTACATGCGTTCAATTTTTTCGCTAATTGATGCTGAATTATTCTGCCCTTGTATTCTTTTTCGCAAAGTCGGTCGATATCTTCTTTGGCCTCCTCGAACAATGTTTGCTCGCCACCTTCGGGGTCTAAATAGTTTACCAACAAATACTCATAATTGTAGCGTTTGGTCGAAAGTTTTAGCACCATTTTTACCAACTCCTGCTTTGATAGTTGCTGCAATTGCTCTTTGAGTATGGCTTTGGGTACAGGCATTTCGGTTTATTTTATAGTAACCATAGTTGCACCAAAACCATATTCGCGGAACGAAGCATCCTGAAAATAATAGGTTTTGTAACGTGTACGGAGTTGCTTTTCGATTTCAGCACGCAATACACCTTCGCCTTTACCGTGTATAAAAACGATTTTCTGTCCTTTGCGGTTTTTGTTTTCTTCCAATGTTTTGTGAAATGTGTCTATTTGCAATAATAGCATATCAGCATTGCTCATGCCTGCAGTAGTGTCAACTAATTCGTTGATATGCAAATCAATTTCCAATACATCGGGGCGTTGTGGAGCTGCTTTTTTCACAATGCGAGGGCGTGAAGGTTGCTCTTTGGTGAAAAGTGCCTGCTTAATTTCGTCGGGCGTTACTTCTGCTAATTTGCTTTTTTGTTGTGATTCCAAAATGTCGACAATCATGGCAGGTTCGTCGAAGTATTCATTTTCGATAAAGCTGTGTAATTTGAAAAAGCGAATCACATTCAGCTTTATTTCGGCATCTACGGGTTTTTGGGGCGTGTATGCTTTTTGTTTAAAAGGCAACAATTGCACGCGAATTTCTTCCCAATTATTAAGTTGATCTTTGGTGATGGAGCAGAGTTCTTCCTGCGTATTTGGCTCAATAAGTCCGTTGGCAACTGGTTTCCAATTACCTTCGTTACAAATAAGCAGGTTGTAATACAAAAAGTAGTTGCTGTCGTTTACTAAATAACAATCGTAAGGCGTAGTTTGCAGTTGCTTTATCTCAACAGGGAAAAATGCTAAAACTGCACGGAGCGTGTCGCCACCAGAAACCTCACCCCAACCCTCTCCTTGAGGATGGGGAGTTGTGCGTGCCGAATTAGTTTCAGACTTCGGAAGCGTAATTGGTTTGTTTACAATACTTTGAGTGCTTTTCACTGCTTCTTTTCGTGGAAAATTAGTTTCTTTGCTTACAGCACCAATCACCACACAATCGCGCATCAGCGTTGGAATTTCGAAACCATCCTCATCTTCCACATACACCATATTATTTTTATCGTCGACGCGTGTAATGGTTCCGCCACCCACTGCATTCAAAAATCGAACTGTATCGCCTTTTTTCATTATTTTATATAGCCCCCTAACCCCCGAGGTGGGAAAGATTGACATTAAATATTAATTTGTTATTTTGTTATTGGCACATTATTCTTACTTTTGTACAAAAATACAACAAAATTTTCATAACTATTCAGCACTCAATTATAATAACCATGCTTTTTGTTTTACGCCCCCTATTGGGGGTTGAGGAGCTGAAATTTTCTGAATAAGCTGTGAGCACTTCAAACGGACCATTCCCCATTTTTATCGACGAATACGATTATCCGTTGCCCGACGAGCGTATTGCAAAATATCCGTTGACGCAACGTGATGCATCAAAACTATTAGTTTATAAAAATGGTAAAATTAGCGAAAGCCAGTTTTTGTCTGTGGCTGATTTTTTACCCGAGAATGCGTTGTTGGTTTACAACAATACCCGCGTTATTCAGGCGCGACTGGAATTTTTCAAATCTACAGGTGCGCGCATCGAAGTGTTTTGTCTGGAGCCTCTCTCGCCCGCCGACTATGCACAATCGCTGGGTGCTACCACCGAATGCGTGTGGAAATGCATGGTTGGAAATCTGAAAAAATGGAAAGAGGAACCGCTTCGAAAAGAAATTTCAGTTACGGGGCGGCAATGCTCTTTTGTGGCCGAATTGCTTGTCAGCGAAGGAAATACACATAGCGTACGGTTCAGTTGGGATAATGCCGACATTCATTTTGCCGATATTTTGGAAAATGCCGGTGAGCTCCCAATTCCGCCTTACCTGCACCGCAAAACCGAGGAGAGTGATTTGACAAGTTATCAAACCGTTTATTCAAAAATAAAAGGTTCGGTAGCAGCGCCTACCGCTGGTTTGCATTTTACAACCGAAGTTTTCGAAAGTTTGAAAACAAAAAATATTCAAACCGACGAACTTACACTTCACGTAGGAGCAGGCACTTTTCAACCCGTAAAAACCCGTGATATTGCCGAACATCACATGCATACCGAAGTTATTTCGGTACATCGCACTACCATCCAAAATATTCAACAGCATCTTGGTAATATTATTGCTGTGGGAACTACTTCGGTACGGACGTTGGAGAGTTTGTATTACCTTGGTTCAAACCTCACCACTAACCCATCTTACCGGGGAGAGGGGAACGCTCGTAAGTTACATGTTTCGCAATGGGAACCTTACGAAAAAAATATTGATTTAACAGCCTATGATGCTCTACAAAATATTTTGGATTATTTGGATGCCAGTAAGTTGGATACGCTTCATGCCGAAACGCAAATAATGATTAAGCCAGGCTACAAATTCAGGATTGTAAATGGCATTATTACCAACTTCCATCAACCTAAAAGCACCTTGCTACTGCTTGTTTCAGCTTTTGTAAAGGGCAGTTGGAAATACATTTACGACTACGCACTTGCCAACGATTTTCGTTTCCTGAGTTATGGCGACAGTTGTTTGTT
>DYSC01000098.1:4479-7074 GCA_020726365.1 Porphyromonas sp. | reverse complement strand
AAAAAAATAACCCATAGGATGACTTACCGGCGGATAATTATCGTTTGCTTTAATTTGCTGATGACCAACAGTGGTAACCGTCAGACCCCAAAGTTCATCTTCCTCCGAAGTAATCATGTAATTGGTGTGTTTTTTCATAATATGCCAATGTGATAAAGTGCCAATAATTTAGCAAATATACTCAAAGTTTTTTATTCGTTTCATCTGACATAATATTTGAAGGAAAAATATTATGAAAAAATATTTGTTATACCTTTGCGAAATAATCGACGATAAATATGGTAACAGAAAAACCTTACAAAATTGGAATTGCCCTAAGTGGTGGAGGAATAAGAGGATTATGTCATGCAGGCGTACTCAAAGCACTCGATGAGTTTGGTATCAAGCCCGACATTTTATCGGGCGTTAGCGCAGGAGCTGTGGTGGCTGCTTTGTATGCCGATGGTTACACGCCCGACGAAATTGCAGCACTTTTCGAAGATATCAGCTTCCGTAAAATGACACAAATTCAGTTTACAAATGGAGGAATTTTCAGCATAAAAGCGTTCGAACGGTTTATGGGCAGAACGCTTCGAGCCAAACGCTTCGAAGAATTAAACATACCCACTTATATCGTTGCTACTGATTTCGATCATGGTCGGAGCGTAGAATTTTCGCAAGGAATCATCATACATCCTTTAGTAGCATCGTGTAGCGTACCCATTCTTTTTGTTCCAAAAAAAATAAAAGGCGTAAATTATGTAGATGGAGGTGTGTTGAAAAACTTTCCGGTAACCTCAATACGTTCGCAGTGCGACTATCTTATCGGAATTAATGCCAGCCCGCTTGTTGCCGACGACTACAAGTTGTCGATTATGAACGTAGCTCAACGTACCTATCATTTCATGTTTAAAGCTAATATACTGTACGACAAAGAATTGTGCGATTTACTTATTGAGCCCGTCGACATGGCTCATTACGATATGTTTGATATTGAAAAAGGACGTGAGATTTTCGAATTAGGTTACCAATCGGCAAAAAAAATGCTTTCGGAAAGTGATTTTAGTATTAGATTATGACGAACTTATGTTGACGTTTTCTTAACAAAGCCACAAAAAAGCCCTAACTGACGGAAAATCAATTAGGGCTTTACTTGTACCCAGAGCCGGGATCGAACCGGCATGGAAGTGAATCCACTGGTGTTTGAGACCAGCGCGTCTACCAATTCCGCCATCTGGGCGTTTAGAGATGCAAAAGTAATATTTTTTTTGGAACTGACAAAACGAAATTGTAATTATCAATTATCAATTATCAATTAACAATTAACACAATTCTGATTATCAGTTGATTTAGAGTGAAATTATTCTTTGTCGGGATGTGAAATATTTTTCTTTTTCATCACAAAATCGTTGCGCTTACCTTCAAAAATATCGTAACAGTTGTACCAACACTCCAACGTTCCGTTTAACAATGCTACCCGTTCCGACGATTTTAACCCTATTTTATCTAAACATTCGATATGTGAGCTAATCAGCCAGCATTTCGAACCCTGAAATTTATGCTTAAAAGTAGAACCTATGGAGGCATATAGCCCTAAAATATCATCAGACGTAATGCGTTCGCCATAAGGGGGATTTGTAACTAACATACAACCTGCCGAAGGCGCTTTAACATCTTTTACACCATTCACTTCGAGCGAGATGTATTTTGTTAATCCGGCACTTTTCACATTTTGCTCGCTAATACCTATAGCACGTTGCGAAATATCCGAACCGTAAATTTTAAATTTAAACTCTCGTTCATCAGAGTCATCTTGGTAAATTTCGTCGAACAGTTCCTGATCAAAATCGAGCCACTTTTCGAAACCAAACGACGAACGATAGAGACCTGGCGGAATGTTTAACGCAATTAGAGCTGCTTCTATAAGCAAAGTGCCAGAGCCGCACATGGGGTCGATAAAATCGCTCTGTCCATCCCAACCGGCAATAAGCAGCATACCCGCAGCCAGGGCTTCGTTGAGTGGAGCTTCGTTTTGCGAAATACGATAACCTCGCTTATGTAGCGAATCGCCAGAACTATCGAGCAAAAGGGTGCAACGCGTACCTGCAATATGGATATGTATGGTCAGATTTGGCTTGTCAAGTTTCACTGATGGTCGGTCGCCAGTTTTATCGCGAAACCAGTCCACGATAGCATCTTTTACACGATACGACACAAATTTTGAATGCTTAAACTCTTCGGAATAAACTGTAGCTTCGATGGCAAATGTCGTTTTTACGTTCATAAAATCCGTCCATTCAATTTTGCGCACAAAGTCGTAAACTTCGTCGGCATTTTTTGCCGTAAAAGTTGTTATTGTTTTCAACACGCGCGATGCCGTACGCAAATGCATATTGGCTTTGTACATCAACGCCTTGTCGCCTGTAAAGCTCACAGCTCTGCGCTGCAATTCCACATTGTTAGCTCCAAGTTTCACCAACTCGGTAGCCAGCACTTCCTCCAAACCCATAAAGGTTTTGGCAATCATTTCGTATTCCATTTTCTTTTTTAGTTATTTGCTATGCGTTTTTAATCATCAATTCTTCAAATCATCACATTATCACATCAACACATTAT
>DYSC01000098.1:2170-4379 GCA_020726365.1 Porphyromonas sp. | reverse complement strand
GCACCCGGCGCCACATCGTTATCTACCCAGATATTTCCACCTATTACAGCGCCATCACCAACTGTTATTGTTCCCAAAATTGTTGAATTAGAATAGATTACTACATCATTTCCTATACGTGGGTGGCGTTGTACTCCTTTTATCGGGTTGCCATTTTCGTCTAACGGGAAACTTTTAGCACCGAGAGTAACACCCTGATACATTTTCACATTATTGCCAATAATAGCTGTTTCACCTATAACAACACCCGTTCCGTGGTCAATCGTAAAATATTCACCAATATTAGCTCCGGGATGAATATCGATGCCTGTTTCGGAGTGTGCAATTTCGGTAATTATACGTGGAATAAGTGGCACGCCAAGTTGCAACAAGGCATTAGCTATACGATAATTACTAACAGCACGCAAACCAGGATAGCAAAAAATTACTTCGCCAAAACTTTTGGCAGCAGGGTCGCCATTAAATGCCGAAATAACATCGGTATGTAGTTTTCGACGAATGTCGGGTAATTGAGTAATAAAATCTCTTGCTTTTTCTTTCGACTGACGTTCAATTTCTGGACATGGTTGTTCGTCCGCACCTTTATCGAACGATAAACCGGCTTTTATTTGTGAGGCTAAAAGCAACAATAGTCTATCAACATTTACTCCAATATGGTACAACATGGTTTTGGAATTAACCGCCGAGTTTCCGAAATAGCCAGGAAAAAGTATCGAGCGAATCAATTTCACAATTTCGTTCAGCACATCCACCGATGGCATTGGTGTAAGTTCGTTGTGTTGATGGCAAACATCTCTAAATTCATTGATATCGGCCAATACTTTTACAGTATCTAATATTTTTTTATTCATGAAGAAATGATTTTTTAAAGTTGTTTACAGCATTTATGGCATTCTTTGTTCGGGCTTCGCCAATGCCTTTTATTATGGTATATGGTATACCTGTCAGTTCAATTTCGCATTTATACCATTCGTAAAAAAACAACCGATCATCGCCTCCATGCTCGCGAACAGTATCCGGGATCCATGGCAAATCGGGATAACAAAGCAGGTACAAATCGAAATAGCTTTCGGCAATGCGTTTCGTAACAAATTCCGGCACCTGCTTGTAACAATACTCAAACCATACTTTGGTAATTATTAATTCCGTATCAAAAAAAACAGGAGTTTTAGTGTCTTTTTTCAAAAAATAATCCTGTTCTTCAATTTGTTTGTTTGCAATAACACAAACATCATCGAATGTATATGGTTTATCTAAATTCTCAATATAAATTCGTGCAAACTCAGGCACATAACTTCCTCCAAAATGAGAAGCCAGCGCCACTGACAACTCGGATTTTCCCGTAGATTCGGGACCTACAATGGCAATTTTCAACATGAATACAACTATAAATTATATCCGATTTGGAATTTTTTCAGTACTTTTGGCATTTCAAATCAGAAATTATGTGCAAATTTACGACAATTATTCTGCTTTTCGGCATATTATTGATAGGTACTACCGAAATTGTAGCTCAAAATGCAGATATTAAAATTTTAAATTCTATCTACGACATTAAGAATACAGTTGGTTTATCGCAGGCAATATCGAATACTACCACCATTACTTCGTTTGGAGTACCGATTACTATGGCTACAGTTGCCATCATCAACAAAGACGATAAACTTTTAAAAAATGCCATTTACACTACAGCTGCTCTTGGTGTAAATACAATTTTCACATACTCACTCAAACACAGCTTTAAACGTCTGCGTCCTTATAATGCCTATCCCGAAGATTATACCGCTTTAGATTATAGCACCGGAGGTTCACCGTCATTTCCATCGGGTCATACCTCGCTGGCTTTTACCACTGCTACTTCACTAAGCCTTATTTATCCAAAATGGTATGTAATTGCACCAAGCTATTTGTGGGCGGGTTATGTAGGTTACTCTCGCATGAATTTGGGTGTACATTACCCGTCGGATGTATTAGCTGGAGCTCTTCTGGGAGCAGGCAGTGCTTATGTTACGTATAAAATAAATGAGTGGTATTGGAAAAAACACGAGAATAAAAAGCTTTTACCGCTACGGAATTATTTTAAATAAATCAACTTTCACTTGTTCTAAAAAATTGATTATCAGATAGAAGCGAAACAATAAATCATTTCGAATGATACTAACCGTTGCAGGCGGCAACCTCACCCCTATCCCCTCTCCTTGAGGAGAGG
>DYSC01000098.1:0-2070 GCA_020726365.1 Porphyromonas sp. | reverse complement strand
CAACCTCACCCCTATCCCCTCTCCTTGAGGAGAGGGGGACAAGACACTGCAAGTAGAAAGTTTAACTCTTATGAATAACATTCTGACATTCATATTTATATACATGCGTAAGTTCAATAAATAAAAAAATTCTCCGATTACAATTCAGCAACTAATTCTTTCATTATCTGCGTCATAAGTGGCTGTACCTTATTGCCGATTTGTTGCACCTCTTCGTGGGTAACTTCCATGATTTTGCCCGGAACGCCAAGGTCGGTAACAATGGAAATTCCAAAGCAACGCATTCCGGCATGATTAGCCACAATCACTTCGGGAACGGTGCTCATACCTACTGCATCGCCACCAATAATACGGAAATAGCGATATTCGGCTTTTGTTTCGAATGTAGGTCCTGTGGTGCCAACATACACACCTTCAACCACTTTTATATTATTACGAGCAGCAATTTTTTTTGCTTTGTCAATCAATTCTTTCGAGTATGCTTCGCTCATATCTGGAAAGCGCGTACCCAATTCTTTGTAATTTTTTCCACGCAGTGGATGTTCTGGAAATAAGTTGATATGGTCGGTAATTAGCATCAAATCGCCAATTTCAAAATCGGGATGTACGCCTCCCGAAGCATTCGATACAAGCAGATTTACAATTCCAATAGCCTTCATAACTCGCACAGGAAAAGTAACCTGCTTCATATCATAGCCTTCGTAATAATGAAAGCGTCCCTGCATAGCCAACACATCTACATCACCCAATTTTCCAAAAATAAGTTTTCCACTGTGCCCCTCCACTGTTGAAACCGGAAAATTTGGAATTGTTTCGTAGGGAATTTCTGTTTTGTCGGTAATTTGAGTTACTAAATTTCCAAGTCCGGTTCCTAAAATAATACCTGTTTTAGGCACTGTGACTATTTTTGATTTCAGGAAATCAGCTGTTTCTTGTATGAGTTTCAACATAATGAAGTACGTTTTGTGAAAATTGAGATTGTTTGTTTTGTAAAAACTGAATCCGAATGGGTAAATAATAGATGTGCTTTTTCAACGATTCCGGAAAAACGGGAGACGAAAAAATTCGTGCCGCATCTTTTTCGGTAACAAGTATTATTTTTTTGTCGGGTTGCAAATGTATGAATTTTTGTTCAATTTCAGAATAATTATTCGCAGTAAATTGATGATGGTCGGGGAATGAAATGGGTTCAACAGAAGCATATTGGGATTGCAAATATTGAACAATTGGTTGATTCGAAACAATTCCGGTTAGGAGCAAAATGGTAAGCCCTTTAATATCAGTAATTTTGGACTGATTGTCAACAATATCGAAAACCTGTTTTATTGTATTGTAAACAACAGTGGATAAATAAAGCGATTGATGGGGCTGAATTTTTAATTTGTTTGTTAATGCTCCTATTTCAGCATTGTCTAATCCCTGTGGACACTTGGTAACTACAATAATATCAGCACGTTTACTACCCGATTTGCTTTCGCGAAGCAAACCTCCCGGCAGCAACGAATCGTAAATATACAAGCGCGGGTAATCGGTCAACAAAATTTTTAATCCCGGATTTACTGCTCTGTGCTGAAAGGCATCATCGAGTAAAACAACATCAATATCGGGTTGACTAAGTTTTAGTTGCTGTATGCCGTGTACCCGTTTTTCATCAACAGCTACTGTTACATTTTTAAATTTTCGGAATATTTGGAATGGCTCATCACCAATAGTTTGGCTGTTTGAATTTTCGTCAGCCAATAGGAATCCTTTTGTTCGGCGTTTATAACCCCTGCTTACAACCGCAACCTTAAATTGCGACTGAAGCAATTCAATTAAAAACTCCACATGTGGCGTTTTTCCTGTTCCTCCAACAGTTATATTGCCTACCGAAATGACCGAAAAATCGAATCGAGTTGAAGACAAGATTCCCTTTTCGTACAACAAATTACGAATAGCAGTAACGAACCCATAGAGCAATGAGAAGGGTGACAGTAGAATATTTTGGAATGTAAGTTTCAAGTTTGATTAAGCTATTTTAATTAGCAAATGTACGGTTTTTATGTGTTATTACAATCTTAAATATTTATA
>DYSC01000267.1 GCA_020726365.1 Porphyromonas sp. | reverse complement strand
CCGGTAATTTTGCCCAAATTTCATTTAATGTGGAAGTTGTGGATAATACAAACCCAACAATCACATCCACCCACAACGACCAACAAGTATATGCAAATGCAAGTTGCGGAGCAAGTCTGCCCGATTACACCACTACTGTTACAGCAACCGACAATTGCGATGCCAATTTAAATGTAACACAAAGCCCGACAGCAGGCACAAGCATTTCGGGAACAACAAATATGGTAACTTTAACCGTAACAGATGATGCCGGTAATTCTGCCCAAGTTTCGTTTAATGTGGAAGTTTTAGATAATACAAACCCAACAATTACATCCACCCACAACGACCAACAAGTATATGCAAATGCAAGTTGCGGAGCAAGTCTGTCCGATTACACCACTACTGTTACAGCAACCGACAATTGTGATGCCAATTTAAATGTAACACAAAGCCCGACAGCAGGCACAAGCATTTCGGGAACAACAAATATGGTAACTTTAACCGTAACCGATGATGCCGGTAATTTTGCCCAAGTTTCGTTTAATGTGGAAGTTTTAGATAATACAAACCCGACAATCACATCCACCCACAACGACCAACAAGTATATGCAAATGCAAGTTGCGGAGCAAGTCTGCCCGATTACACCACTACTGTTACAGCAACCGACAATTGCGATGCTAATTTAGATGTAACACAAAGCCCGACAGCAGGCACAAGCATTTCAGGAGCGACAAACACAGTTACATTAACCGTAACCGATGATGCCGGTAATTCTGCCCAAGTTTCATTTAATGTGGAAGTTTTAGATAATACAAACCCGACAATCACCTGCGTTGCTAACCAAACCGTTACTGCCGATGCTACACACACTTACTCAGTGCAAGGAACAGAATTTGACCCCACTGCAAGCAATGATAACTGCGGAGTTGCAAGCGTAGTAAACGATTTTAACAGCACTTCAACTCTCGCCGGTGCAACTTTGCCCGAAGGTACAACAACCATTACTTGGACAGTTACCGACAACGCCGGAAATACAGCAACTTGCAATTTTGATGTTATCGTGGATACTTACGTTGGAATTGCAGATTTATCTGCAAACGGAATTTCAATTTATCCGAACCCAACAAGCGGAAAATTGACAATTGACAATGGACAATTGACAATTAAAAACATCGAAATAACAGACATTACCGGTAAAACAATTATCAATTATCAATTATCAATTGACA
>DYSC01000097.1 GCA_020726365.1 Porphyromonas sp. | reverse complement strand
TAATTGGTATACTTTTGAATTGAAATACTGGTACACTTTTCAATTAATATAAACAGATACTATTGATTTTGACATTGATGCAAATCAGCGATTAATAAACCAATTTTGCTAAAATTGTGCGTTGTTGAATGTAAAATGCCCACTTCACAGATTCGAAGCGGGCATTTTATTTAGAGTAATTCGAAAAACGCTACAACCACTTTTTCCGACGGAAATAAATCAGTACAGCCGCCGAAAAAGCAACCATTAAACCAATAGAAAATGGATAACCGTATTTCCAATTTAGTTCGGGTAAGTATTTAAAATTCATACCATAAAGGCTTGCTATAAGTGTAGGTGGCATAAAAATAACCGATACCACAGTAAAAATTTTGATAATTCTATTTTGTTGCAAGTTAACCAAACCGAGGAATGTATCCTGTAGATAATCCAAGCGGTCGAAGCCAAACCGAATGTACTCAAAAAGTGAATTAATATCCTTAATTACCATTGTAAGTCGCTGTAAGAGGTCTTTTGGAAATAAATTGCACTTCAAAAGGTTAGACACTACGCGCTGTTTGTCCATTACATTCTGACGAATTACCATAACCTTTTCTTGTAGGTCTTTGATACGAATCAGTATATCCTGGTCCAAATCGTCATCGGTATTCAGCGTTTTACTGAGCGAAGTAATTTCGTCGGTCAATTCCTCAATCATATCCGCATCGTATTCTACACGCGTTTCAAGCAGCGTAACTAATACATGATAGCCAGTGGAGAAATTTTTGGTATTGGCATAAATTTTTTTTACCGTATCGGTGAAGGATTTAAGCTCCATATCTCGTACCGAAACGAGAATTCCGTTTTTAAGGATAAAAGAAATAGGCTCAAGTGTATAATTTTCGAGAAGAAAGCCCGCATTTACAACCACACTATCTTCGGTTTGCATAAAGCGCGAACTCATCTCAATTTCTTCGATTTCTTCATCTTCCTGAATATAAATTTTCAGAAATTGCTCCAACTCTGTTTCGATGGCGCCGGGCACATCGTTCAGGTCAATCCATATTAAATCTTTTTTATCTACTTTTTTGAGGATATCGAGTGTTTTCGATATTTTCAGTTTACCGTTTTCGTGGTAAAAAAGCCTTAATTCTGACATAGTTTTCGTTTCCTTTCTATGTTTTTGCGGATGCGAATTATTTTATTCGAATCCCGGGTGTGCGACTAAAAAATCGTACCCGAAGGTTTATATGCTCTGATTTTAAATCTCTTTTTTGCCTGATTCTTACAATTTGTCGTGCAAAGCAGCTTCAATTTGATTTGTAAGAGTTACAAATGCAGCCACATCGAGTTGTTCGGGGCGTTTATTAAAAAACACATCATTAAAAATAGGATGATCTTTTGCAATAATTGGGCTCAATGAGTTGCGCAGTTGTTTGCGGCGTTGGTTGAAGGCTGTTTTCACCACTGTCTTAAAAAGTTGCTCGTTACAGTCAATTTTCGAAACATCGTTACGAGTGAGGCGAATAACAGCCGATTTGACCTTGGGTGGAGGGTCAAAAACATGCTCGTGCACCGTAAAAAGGTAGTCGATTGAATAGTAAGCCTGCATCAGCACACTCAAAATTCCGTAGGTTTTGCTGCCGGCTTTGGCGGCCATGCGCTCTGCTACTTCTTTCTGAATCATGCCAACCAAGCAAGGTATCGATTCTTTGTTTTCGAGCATCTTGAAGAAAATCTGACTCGAAATATTATAAGGTAAGTTGCCTATTACAAAGAATTTATCCTTAAAAAGGGTTTTTAAATCCATTTTCAGAAAATCGCCTTCGATAACATTTAATTGAGGAAAACTGCGATTCAAATATTGAACCGATTCGCCATCGAGTTCAACGGCTTTGAGCGTAATGTTGGGTTGTTGGAGTAAAAATTGTGTGAGCACACCTGTGCCGGGACCAATCTCAAGAACGCAAGCGGGCTGCCCGTCGAGCGGAAGGCTCGCAGCAATACGACGTGCAACTTCCATATCTTTCAGGAAGTGCTGTCCCAAATGTTTTTTGGCGCGTACTTGTGTCATAACTATGATAGTCGTCGGGCATTGTTAAATAAAAAATTAGAAATTAGAAATTAGAAATTAGAAATACACTATCTTTGCAAACGTATTTTATTTTCAACGCACAAAAGTACACAAAATAGTTTGAAAAAACTATTTCCTATCATTTACAATTTGCAGTATGTTCGATAAATCAAAAGCTTTTACACGTAAAATTTTGACTTATATAGGTCAAAAAATTAAAACGATGGTTGATTTTTTCTACCCTCCTTTTCGTAGGTATATGAGTAAAAGGCTTTTCAGGTATGCAGTAATAGGTGTGGCTAATTTGGTATTCGATTGGGTGCTTTATTTCATTACTTTTCACTTTTTACTCGAAAAGCAAATGTTGCATCTTGGTCCAATTACCTTTAGTTCGCACATTGCTTCTATGCTTCTGGTTTTTCCGATAACATTTACAAGTGGATTTTTGCTTCAGAAATACGTAACTTTCTCGGCATCAGCTATTAAAGGAAGGGTACAGATAATCCGCTATTTGTCGGTTGTGCTTGCTAATTTACTTATTAACTATTTGGGATTAAAGTTGTTGGTTGATTTTTTGTTTTTATTTCCCACACCTTCCAAAATGATTGTAACGTTTTTTACTGTTATTTTCAGCTATATGTCGCAAAAAAAGTTTACATTTAGGATTAAGAAGTCATGAATAATCCGTTTGGTAATCAGAAGTCTATAAATACGTTTATTCAACTTCTAAAATGGTTTGTACTGCTCGCTACCTATAGTTTTTTGGTGTACAAGTTATATGCTTTTGAGCATTATGGTGCATTTTTAAAGCATTTTCAACAGTCATCAATTTATCAGTATTTTTGGTTGATTTTGGTTTTTGTTTTACTCCCACTCAATATCTATTTCGAAACTGCCAAATGGCAAAAAATTGTTGAAAAAACCGAACATATTCCTTTTCGGCAGGCTTTGAATGCAGTGTTGGCGGGTTTTGCTGCCGGTTTTGTAACTCCCAACCGCATTGGCGAAATGGGTGGTCGCATGCTTTTTGTCAGTCATGCAAATCGAAAAATTTCGGCCATCTATTCATTACTAAATAGTTTTACACAGAATTACGTAATCGCGCTTATTGGATTGCCGGCTGCTGTATGGTATTTTTTTAGTGTAAAAAGCGGACATTCTTATTTTCAGCAGTATTGTGTCCTAATTACATTTTTTATCCTGATTTCTACAACTATATACTTTTTTATGCCAAAAATTGTGTTAATTTTCACTAATCGAAACAGATTAAATTTTTTAAAGCGTATTTCTGATTATAAATCGATTGATTTATTGAGTATTGCCGGATTTTCTGTACTACGTTTTATTGTTTTTAGTGTTCAGTTTTTTGCTGTTTTGCAGTTTTTTGGAGTAGAACTATCAATTTATGAAGCCTTTATTTCGATACCTACAACTTATCTTTTTGTAACATTTACGCCTGCATTGGCGTTTTCCGAAGCTGCCATTCGGAGTTCGTATGCAGTGCTTATTATCGGAGTTTTTTCGAATAATACAGCCGGAATAGCTTTTGCCGGATTTCTACTTTGGGTTATAAATTATGTTTTACCAATGCTTTCGGGTAGCCGATTGATAGCAAACACAAAATAAATGATTATTTTTGCACTTGCATTTTTTTCATAATCTCTAATTTATAGAATCTTCAAACTCTCAAATCTTCAAATTTTTATTGTTGAAATAATGAGCGAAATTCATTTTTTACCATTGCATGCCGAATCAGCCATTGCTTTTTTAGTGTCGTTGATACTTTTAGTCGTATCAGCCATTATCTCGGGGTCTGAAGTTGCTTTTTTCTCGTTGGGTCATCAGTCCATTGAAGATTTGGCAGAAATAAAAAATGCCAATGCGCAAAAAGCGCGTAAGTTGATTGAAAATCCACAGCGACTGCTGGCTACTGTCCTTATATCGAATAATTTAGTGAATGTTACCATTGTGTTGCTTTTGGCTTATGCCACATCGGCTATTCTCGATTTTTCCTCAGCTCCTATTGCCGGATTCATTTTTCAAACCGTAATTGTAACTTTTTTATTACTGCTTTTTGGCGAAATTTTGCCTAAATTATTTGCTTCGCAAAAGGCGATGAAGGTAAGTTTGGCAACAGCTTCTTTTTTGATGGCATTGAGTCAGTTTTTTTCGCCGATAATCAGTTTGTTGATAAATACGACCAATATTGTAAACCGAAATTTGACACACCATAAACTTCATAACATTTCGAAAGATGAATTGTCGCAGGCACTCGAACTGACATCAGACAGTAGCGACGAAGATAAAGAAATGCTCGAAGGCATTATTCGTTTTGGCGATAAGCGAGTGGTAGATATCATGACTTCGCGCGTGGATATGGTGGATTTCGACCTGAAAATGAATTTCAAGCAGTTGCTCGAAAAAGTTACTGATGCAGGTTATTCGCGCATTCCGGTTTATGCCGATTCGCGCGACAATATTAAGGGCGTGCTTTATGCCAAAGATTTGTTGACGCATTTGGATAAACCCGCTAATTTTCGTTGGCAAAGCCTTATTCGCCCTGCTTTTTATGTTCCCGAAACTAAAATGATTGATGATTTATTAGGTGATTTTCAGCGAAATAAAGTGCATTTGGCTATCGTTGTCGACGAGTATGGAGGCACATCGGGGCTCGTTACCCTCGAAGATATTTTGGAGGAAATTGTAGGCGATATCAGCGACGAATATGATGACGAGGAAAAATTATTTACCAAAATTGATAACCATACCTATATTTTCGAAGCAAAAATTCAGCTCAACGACTTTTTTAAACTCGCTGATATTGATGAAGAATTGTTTGAGAAAATATCGGGCGAGGTAGAAACATTGGCCGGTTTAATTTTGGAAATTAAAGGTGAAATACCCGTCAAAGGCGAACAATTCGATTACGGACATTATGTGTTCGAGATAATGGCTGTGGATAACCGGCGTATTAAGAAAGTGAAATTGTATATTAAAAGCGACCATAGAGAAGAAGATTGAGGATAGTTTATAGTAAATAGTTTATAGTTTTTTTTTTGAAGAATAATGCAAAGAGTATTAATAGTAGCTATCACCTTATTTTTCGTGGCTTGCGGCCAAAATTATACCCCAAAGCCTTACGGCTATTTTAGGGTGTATTTGCCTGCGCATGAATATCGGATGTTGGATAAGGAAATGCCGTTTCGGTTTGAATACTCGAATGCAGCATCCATAGTTGAGCGAACGCAACTGCACGAAAAATATTGGTTCGACCTCACGTATCCGCAATTTAATGTCGCACTGCATGTTAGCTACAAAACTATCAACGGCAATTTTCGGGAGCTGACTGAGGATGCGCGTCGGTTTGTGTACAAGCACAGCATAAAAGCCGACAATATTAGTGAATTGGCTTTTAGCAACAACGAAAAAAACGTGCATGGCATTTTGTACGATTTAAAAGGAAATACGGCTTCGAATCTGCAATTTACACTCACCGATAGTACGCGCCATTTTTTGCGTGGCGCGCTTTATTTCGATAATGTGCCCAATAAGGATTCCATTGCGCCCATAGTTGAGTATATTCGTTACGATATGGCGCGGCTTATGGAAAGTTTTGAGTGGAAAAAATGATACACAGTACATTACATACCGAAGGAGCATCTGTTTTGATTTGGGAAATAACCGAGTCGGAAGGCGAACTCGTGCGTATGCTTTCGAATTTTGCTGCTTACGAACAGGAATTTAAACAGCTAAAATCAAACAAACGCAAATTCGAATTTTTAGCTGCCCGCATTGCGCTTAATAAATTAGCCGGATGCGAAATCCTATTAGTATATTCACCGGAAGGTAAACCTCTTTGTGTAGATAACAATCTGAAAATAAGCATTTCGCACAGCGGTGGTTTGATTGCTGTTATGATACATTCTACAAACGAAGTTGGTGTTGATATTGAAGTGCCTACCGACCGGTTTTTGAAACTCTACCAACGATTTTTAAGTGATACGGAACAAAAATTGCTTTTCGACGCCAACGATTTGCGAAAAGTACAATTAGCATGGTCGGCAAAAGAGGCGTTGTACAAAATTATTGGAAACGAGGCTGTTAATTTCGATAAACAATTAGAAGTGTTGGATTTTATACTTGATGACGAAGGAAGTTTCAATGGAGTTCACACCGTTACGGGCAAAGAATACATGCTGTATTACATCTCTAATAGAGCATTTAATTTGGTGTATTGTATTGATAATTAATGCTATGAATACACGAGTTTATTCAACAATACTACAAAACACACTCGTTGGCAAAAAAATGCTTGCTGTGCTAATCGACCCCGATAAATGCAGCGATGCCCATTTGCAAACGCTACTGCCTTTGCTCAAAGTACACACGCCCGATTTTATTTTCGTTGGTGGAAGTCAGCTCAAAATTTCCTTTTCGGCATTGATTCAAACGTTCAAAACAGGACTTCATATCCCTGTGGTGCTTTTTCCGGGTGATGTGTCGCAGTTTTCGCCCAATGCCGATGCCCTACTTTTTTTATCACTTATTTCGGGACGAAATGCCGAATACCTTATTAGTCAGCATGTAAACGCTGCTATTCCTATTCACAATTCGGGACTTGAGGTTATCCCCACTGGCTATATGTTGATTGATGGCGGTGCGAAAAGTGCTGTAGAATATATTTCGAACACGCATCCCATCCCCCGAGACAAAAACGACATTGCACTCGCTACCGCACTTGCAGGCGAAATGTTAGGTATGAAAGCCATTTACCTCGAAGCAGGAAGCGGTGCGCAATTACCCGTTTCGGTCGATATGATTCAGTACGTTAAAGCACAACTTTCCATTCCGCTTATCGTGGGTGGCGGCATTAAAAACAGTTCACAACTTCAGGCTGCCTACATAGCCGGTGCCGATTTGGTGGTTATTGGAAATGTTCTCGAAACAGAACCTGAGCGAATCGAATCGTTTGTAAATGCAAAAGAAATTTTCTAATTCATATACATAGATTTTCTTATGTGTATGCAATTAACTCTTTTGTATTTATTACTTCGTGTTTTTTTTGACGATTAATTTCAATGGTTCTACCCTGAATCGTGTGGGTTTTAGTAT
>DYSC01000266.1 GCA_020726365.1 Porphyromonas sp. | reverse complement strand
TTTAATATCTTCAATATAAGTGCAATCACTCTCAGAAGTGGTTGTACCGGTTATAAGTAAAGAGATATATGACTAGTGAAATTAGATTAAAATAAAGGAATAACAAATGAGTAAAAATACAGATTTAGCAAGAAGCTATGATTTAAAAGCACCTATTGCTTCGCCGGTGTTTACAGGGGATTTGAGAGCTGATAGATTAATAGCTTATGGAAGTGGGGGGTCAAGTACCAGTACCGCCATTGGATATTATGCATTACAATCTAACACTTCTGGTCATCACAATATAGCTATTGGAATGAATACTTTATATGGTAATGAGACTGGATATAGTAATACTGCTTGTGGGTTTGATGCTTTAACTGACAATACTGAAAATAATAATACTGGTAATGGATTTAATGCTTTAAGAAATAACATTACAGGAAGTAATAATGTTGCTGTTGGTGCATATTCTTTAAATAGTATTACCGGAGGAAATACTCCTAATACAGCTTCATCAAACTGTACAGGATTAGGTTACAACACTAAAGTAGGTGGTAATAATGCTACAGCTATAGGATACAGTGCTTCAGCTCCTGCTAATTGTGTAGCTTTAGGTACAAGTAATGAGAGAACTTTAGTAGGTACAAGTACTGATAATGGTGTTGATAGATTACAGGTTAATGGGAGTATAAGTGCTAATAGAATCACAGTAGGTAATGGCACTAGTTTTGGAATGGCTCTATCAGGAAATCAAGATTGGAGTACAGGAATAAATGCTAATGGAGGTGGCGCAGGTAGGCTAGTAACGGTTATGCTTTCAGCAAATTGGAGTAGCGGAGATGGTACAGGTGCTTCGTTCGGGTATATAAGATGTGGATATAGTGGTAATCACGCTACATATTACAATCAATGGGCTTCTCAAAGTAGTATGATACCCACAATAACAGTAAATGAAGCAGGAATTATTATTATTAATGTGCCTACAGGTGGAAATATATACGCTTTTTTCCAAACAAATAAATAAAAATACATAAAGGAAAACAAAATGGCAATCAAAACAAATTATAAATTTAAAGGCATAGAAGTATCTGATGCAACAATCAGAATAATTAGAGTATTTGGTTCTTCAAGAGAAGGATGGAGTTCTTTAGTAGGTGTATATAATACAACAATTGAAACAATAGAAGCTAAAGAAGGTACAGAAGGTACTGAATTTGAACCAGCAATTGAAGCTTCA
>DYSC01000265.1 GCA_020726365.1 Porphyromonas sp. | reverse complement strand
CCGACCACACGAAGCTCTATGTATTATAGCCAGTGGTTAATCTGATTTTAAGTCTGTCAATTCGTAATTTGAATTCCGTCCACCTTCTTTTGTTTGTTGCAAAATACCTTTCGCTACCAAATCTTTTATATCTCTCAAAGCAGTGTCTGTAGAAGCTTTAGTTATTTTAGCCCATTTTGAAGTTTGCAATTTACCTTCAAAACCATCAAAAAGTTTATTGAGCATCAGTCGTTGTCGTTCGTTTATACCAGTATGTTCATGTAGTTTCCAAAATTCGGCTTTTTTTAGTATTTTTTGAGTAGTGTTTTCCGTTGCAAGCATTGCATTTTTCAAGCAATGTAAAAACCAATCAAGCCATTCAGTAATGTCGCCTGCACTGTGTTGTACTGTTTGTAATATCTCGTAGTACTGTTTGCGTTCTATTAAAATCTGGCTTGACATGCTGTAAAAACGTTCGCCACTATTTTCGACACGAGCAAGTAACATATCTGTTATTGCTCTTCCAATTCTTCCGTTTCCGTCATCAAATGGATGAATGATGATAAACCAAAAATGAGCAATAGCAGCTTTCAATACAGGGTCATGTGCGTTGTCGTTGTTGAGCCAATCCAAAAACTTGTCCATTTCTGCTTTTACAAGTTCGGGGGATACGGCTTGATAATGAATTTTTTTTTTGCCCATTGCACCAGAAACAACTTGCATATCGCCAGTTCGGTATCTTGCTACTTCTATTTTGTATGGTCCGCTGTATCCTGTGGGAAAAAGTGCTGCGTGCCAGCCGAACAAACGTTTTTCTGTTAAAGGTGAGTCGTAGAGCTGGGTGGCATCAAGCATCATTTCAACAACACCTTCTATGTGGCGGTTACTTGGTAACAATCCTGCGATGTTAATGCCTAAACGTCTTGCAATGGACGAACGCACCTGTTCGTAATTAAGTGATTCGCCTTCGATTTCCGATGATTTTACTACGTCTAATGTTAAAGCCGTAAGCGTGGCCTCTTCTTTGTGAGAAAAGCCCAGTGCGTTCATTTGACCAATAATTCTGCCTTGCATATGTCGCACTTCACCAAACACGACATTTATCACTTTGTCTTGCCACGAAAAATCTGTCCAGTTTTTATGCTCATAGATATATTTTTTCATTTCTCTAAATTAATTATGCGACAAATATACGAATTATTCGCCGCATTTATGCGGTGTTATTATATTTTTTTCACCGCAA
>DYSC01000096.1:2601-7200 GCA_020726365.1 Porphyromonas sp. | reverse complement strand
AATTGTTAGATTCTCATGGGGTAAATGTATTTTATTTAAGCGCAAATTAAACTATAATATTTTGAATAACATAATAAATATATCGTATATCAATAATTAAAACATATTTAACAATAAATTAAATGTGATTAATAATTAAAACAAACTGCAAGTCCGAAAACTGTTTTGCACTTTTCGTTTTTTACATTACTTTTGCAATACACAATAATATTTTAAATAGATATGAGAAAAAATATTTTATTACTTTCAGTTTTGCTATTTCTGTTTTCGTGTAACCAAAGCAATAAATTTAAAGTGGAAGGAATTGTAAATGGTTCCGAAAATCAATATATTGTATTGGAACAAAATGGATTACTCAAAACAACTGTAATCGACTCAGTAAAACCCGACAGCGATGGAAGTTTCAGTTTCAAGGCTACACAACCCGAATATCCAGATTTTTACCGGCTAAGAATCGGAAATAAAGTGATTGATTTTGCGGTTGATTCGTGCGAAAAAATTTCGATTAAAGCCGATTATGCTAATTTTTCCACGGGCTACAGCATCGAAGGTTCGCAAACAAGCAGCGATATTCTGAAATTACGTACTTCATTATCGGCTATTCAGGCTAAGGTAAATTCGTTGACCAACGAACTTTCGGCCGATGCCCGCAATGCCCGTTTAACCGATATTGAAACCGATATTGAGACACACAAAGCAATGGCTCGGCAACTTATTTTGAAAAATCCCCGTTCATCAGCGGCCTATTTTGCCATTTATCAGAAAATAAATAACAGCTATCTTTTTTCGCCTTACGTAAAAGCCGATAAACCTTATTGCGCGGCTGTAGCTACTGCTTACAATGCTTTTATGCCCGACTATATTCGTTCGAAAAACCTGTATGCTTTGGTGATGGATGCCATTAAAACCGAACGAAAAGCACAAAATGATGCTGCATGGCGCGAGATTGTTGAAAACTCTTCGACTGGCTATATTGATATTGCACTAAATGACCGAACAGGAGCCGAGCGTAAACTTTCGGAGCTCGAAGGAAAAGTAATTTTAATTGATTTTTCGGCTTCCGAAATGGAAAATAATGTGGCTTATACATTCGAATTGCGGGAATTACACAATAAATACAAAAGTCGTGGTTTCGAAATTTATCAGGTGTCGCTCGATAGAAGTAAGCTTATTTGGGAAGAGGCTGCCGCCAATTTGCCATGGATTTCGGTGCGTGACGAAAATGGACCAAACACCTCTTATATAACTTCATACAACGTACAATCAATCCCTACCATGTTTTTAATGGACAAAAAAGGTGTAATTGTAACTCGTGTAAACGATTTCAAAACACTCGACACAGCTATTGCTAAGTTATTATGATGTGGTGATGTGGTGATAAAATACGAAAAGATACTAAATGACTAATTTCATAAAACAAAAAGCACTCGAAACAGGATTTGATGCTTGTGGAATTGCCAAAGCCGAAGCCTTAGAAGATGATGCTGCGTTTATGAAAAGTTGGTTAGAAGCCGGAATGCACGCTGATATGCATTATTTGGAACGAAATTTCGAAAAGCGTACCAATCCGGTTGTTCTTGTTCCCGAAACTAAATCGGTAGTGGTTGTCTTGCTAAATTATTATACTGAAAAAGAACAAACTGGCGATGTGCCACGCATTGCTCGATATGCTCATTCCAAAATTGATTATCATACAGTTATAAAGTCGATGTTAGCCAAACTCGAAAGTGCAATTGTTGAAAAATTTGGTTCAGACATTATCAATTCGTCCTTTCAACATAGTTTCGTCGATTCTGCTCCCCTACTCGAGCGTCGTTGGGCACAACGCGCCGGGCTTGGCTGGATGGGTAAGCATACACAATTGATTGCACCGAATATTGGCTCCTATTGTTTTATTGGTATTTTGCTGCTAAACAAAGAGTTGGAGTATGACAATCCGATTCCAGACCGTTGTGGTACGTGTACACGCTGCATAGATGCTTGTCCTACTAATGCGCTGAATGGAAGGAGTTTAGATGCCCGCAAATGCATTTCGTACCAAACTATTGAAAATAAAAATCCGGTTGCTGACGAAATAACACCAAAATTGAGTGGCTGTGTGTTGGGTTGCGATATTTGTGCTGAAGTTTGTCCGTGGAATAAAAAGTGGGCAAAACCACATCAACACGAACAGTTGAAACCGGTTAACGAAATTTACTCGTATCAAAAAGCTGATTGGCAAACTTTAAGTAAAGAAACTTTTAGTACAATATTCAAAAATTCGGCTATAAAACGTGCGGGGTACGAAAAACTGAAAGAAAATATTTTAATGCTTGCCCCAAACCTCCGTCAGTTGACGGACAAACTCTAAAGGGGATTTATATTAGTATTGCTTGTGATTTTGATTACAAAATATAAAAAAGAAAATGTATATTCTTATTAACTTTTTTGTCAAATCATTGTTGTTTAATCATTGCGTGTTTTTTCCAATTTCTGATTTCTAACTTTTAAATATATGTGGAAAATAAATCCTTTTAAATACAGACGCCGCCCAGCTTCTGAAGTAAAAATAGGTAAATTATTAATGGGCAGTGAATACCCAGTACGCGTGCAGTCGATGGCAAGCACCGATACCAATGACATTGAAAACTCAGTGGCACAGGGAGTTCGCATTATCGAAGCAGGCGCCGATTTGGTACGCTACACTACGCAGGGTATTCGCGAAGCCGAAAGCGCCAAACTTATCCACGATTTAATTCGTGCCAAAGGTTTACAAGCTCCTTTAGTGGCTGATATTCATTTTAATGCCAATGCCGCTGATGTGGCAGCCCGCAACGTGGAGAAAGTGCGTATCAATCCTGGAAACTACGTGGGCAGTATAAAAATTGGTGATAACACACCATACACCGACGAAGAATTTGCTCGTGAATACAAAAAAATTAGCGACCGCTTTATTCCGTTTCTCGATATTTGCAAAGCCAATAATACTGCTATTCGTATTGGTGTAAATCATGGTTCGCTGAGCGAGCGTATGATGGATAAATATGGCGACACACCACAGGGTATGGTGGCTTCGTGTATGGAGTTTCTCGAAATTTGTCGGGAACAGAATTTTCACGATGTGGTCATTTCAATGAAAACGTCCAACACCGTCATGATGGTGCAAACTGTACGACTTTTTGTGGACGAAATGGAGAAAAATGATTTACATTATCCGTTGCATTTAGGCGTTACCGAAGCTGGTGATGGTGAAGATGGGCGCATAAAATCGGCTGTAGGTACGGGTGCATTATTGATGGACGGTATCGGCGATACTGTTCGTGTTTCGCTTAGCGAAGAACCGGAATATGAAGTTCCTATAGCTCGTACATTAGTAGAATACTGTTTAGAAAGAGCTTCTCAACCTACTATCGAAGTGGTCGAAAGTCCACTTTATCCAAAATACGAATACGAACGTCGTAAAACGCACGCGATAGGCAATATTGGTGGCGAAAATGTACCCGTAGTTTTAGTGGATAAAGATGGTGGATTTGTCACTATTCCCGATTATTTGGTCAAAGAAAACGAAGTTATCGGAACAAACGGAAAAAGTTATCCAATTTTTACGGCAGACGAGGAAAATAAATTAGTGGAAAGTACTTCTGAAATAAAATTTCTGAGATTACGCTATCACGATTTGAATCCCGAACTTTTGATGTTACTTAACAAAAGCACAGACATAGTTATTATGTTAGAAACATCGCCTAAAAACAGTATAACTGAGCAACGTGCTTTTTATCACACCCTGCTAAATACGTCATGTACAGTACCTGTAATACTCCTTCGTAGTTCCGAAGAGGATGACTTACAACTATTGCAAATAAAAGCTGCCGCCGACTTGGGTGTTATGTTTATCGATGGTTTTGGCGATGGTATTTTTTTGCAAAACAACGGAAAAATTGGTGTTGAGAAAGTGGCTTCGGTTGCTTTTGGTATTTTACAGGCTACGCGCGTTCGTACTACTAAAACCGAATACATTTCGTGTCCGAGTTGCGGACGAACCATGTTTAATTTACAGACTGTGATAGCACGTATAAAAGCGCGCACATCGCACCTCAAAGGTCTGAAAATAGGCATTATGGGTTGTATTGTAAATGGACCCGGCGAAATGGCGGATGCCGATTATGGTTACGTTGGTGCTGGACGTGGAAAAATTAGTTTGTACAAGAAAAAAGAATGCGTACAACGAAATATCCCCGAAGACGAAGCAGTGGATAAACTAATCGACCTGATAAAAGCACATGGCGACTGGCACGATTAGTGAAATTTTAGACAATCCACAACCTCAAGCGGCAAATCTTTACCGAGTTGGGATTTATGTCCACACCAAAAAGGCAATTTTCGATAATGGTTTGCTTTTCATGGAAAAGGGTTTCCTGCACCCGTTGACTTTCGCGGCTGAGTGGATTGTATTCAAATAGTTGTCCGTCGTCGTCGGTTACTACCAGTTCGTTGTTTTCTACTTGTACCGTATATTCTTTCAGGCGTTTACCTTTCCTGTCCTGCAAAATACGCAATTCGCTTTTTATGGCAATCAGCTCGTTGAGTGCCGATACCAGAAAGTGCCCTGAACCTACCGCA
>DYSC01000096.1:0-2501 GCA_020726365.1 Porphyromonas sp. | reverse complement strand
TTCGTTAAATCCGTTACAATTCCATCCTTTGGCATCGTTAAACTTTTGCACCACAGCACGGCGAATGGCTTCGATGGCAGGAGCAGCAATTTGAGTATAAAAAAATCGGTATTGGCACCTCCGGCTCGTTTCTCTTCAAAATCGACAAATTGCTTTATCAATGCTTTGTTTTGTGCAAAAAGTTTTTCGAACAAGTGTGCATCGAACACAAACCACTCGTAAATATTGGTAGCAATAAAATGTTTTATTTCTAAGTTTTTATGAGTAATACGTTCGCGCAGGTAATACAAAACCAATTCCTGAAAAGCCTTGTTGTTTAAGTTGTAGGCTTTGAGCATTTCGGCTTTGTTAGCAGGCTTTTTGGCTTCAATAATTACGCCTACTGTACTTGTAGCAGCCACGCCGTTGTGTATCACCAAATCATTTCGTCCTTTGGTATTGATAAAGTAACTTCCACTGTAATAGGTATTTTTCAGAAAGTCAGAAACCTCATTTTTATGAAACTCTTCCGATTCCGATTCGTTGATAGTGTCAATCAGCCGAATCAGATTGGTTTTAAACAATTCAATTTCGGGACGACTTGGTTTTACTTTCAAAAATGCCTTGTTGAGCGCCAAACGGGGTTTCAGTAATTTGAGTTCCATAATTCTAAGAATTTAACTACAAAACTACAATTCGTATTTACACTTAACTGTTAAAATAATTTAGCTTCAATTTCTGCATTTAGTATGTTTAGTAAAATAATTTGAGAGTAGTGCTCAAAGTAGTTACAAAATAATCGCATTCATATATAAACCTTATATAATACTTACTAAAAAAATAGTAAATAAATTATTCCCCCACTTTACTATAAATTTTACCCAAAATCAAATTATATTTTATATATAATTTAATAACATATAGTTATAACCATTAATTATATCGAATTTATTGTTTATAAACTGTTGATAAGTAGTTGATAAGCCAAATAATAAGCTTAAACTATTGTTGATAAATTTTTTGTGGTGAAATGTGGGGAATTTGAAAAAGTTTTTATACTTTTACCGCTAGAATATTACGCACAAAAATATATGTTGAATTTTATAGGAAAACAGGAAGCAAAAGCCGATGTAAAGGGAAGAGTATTCATTCCTTCGGCTTACCGCAAGCTATTGCCTGATGGCGAAAAAGAGCGTGTGGTAATGCGTCGGGACCCCGAAAACGACTACTTGGTGCTTTATCCGATTCCTGTTTGGAACGACATGGTGCAGGAACTCAAATTGAATCTCGACGAATGGAATCCGGAAGACCAACTGCTATTGATGCAGTTTGTATCCGATGCCGAATGGTTGGATATCGATTCGCAAGGGCGAATTCTATTATCGAAACGTCACTTGCAAAGTATAGCTGTTGAAGGAAACGACATGTTGTTCGTGGGGCTGCTCGACCGCATAGCTGTTTGGAGCAAAGCGCGTTACGAAGCTTCGATGCAAGCAAAAACCGGCTTCTCGGCTCGTCTGAAAAGTAAAATGATGAAAACAAATCACTAACACCTGCCCCCTAACCCCATAGAGGGGGAATAAGAGAGCGGAAAATATACACATGAACGAAACAATCTACCATACGCCGGCATTATTAGCTGAAACTATTGAAGGACTGAATATTAAGCCCGATGGAATATATGTGGATGTTACTTTTGGTGGTGGCGGTCATTCGCATGAGATATTGGCTCACCTTGGACCAAAAGGCAGATTATTGGGATTTGACCAAGATTTGGATGCCGTAAAAAACAGCATTGATGATAAGCGTTTTACATTTGTGAGGAGTAATTTCCGTTACCTGAAAAATTTCCTGAAATATCATACTATCGATAAAGTCGACGGTATTTTAGCCGATTTGGGTGTATCATCGCATCATTTCGACGAAGCTGAACGCGGCTTTTCATTCCGCTTCGATGGTGCGCTTGATATGCGTATGAACACTGAATCGAAATTAACGGCTGCTGTAATTTTGAATACTTACACCGAAGAGCAATTGGCAGATGTTTTTTATTTGTATGGCGAATTGCATAACTCACGGAAAATTGCGCGAACGATAGTTCAAAGCAGAGCAAAACAACCAATTGAACGCATTTTTCAGTTTATCGAGATATTGAAACCTTATTTTGGTCGCGAAAAGGAGAAAAAAGACATGGCACGGGTATTTCAGGCATTACGCATTGAGGTAAACAAAGAAATGGAAGTGTTAGAAGAGTTATTAATTCAAAGTTTAGATGTATTGAATAAAGGTGGTCGGCTCGCAATTCTGACTTACCATTCGCTCGAAGACCGGTTGGTGAAAAACTATTTCAGAAGCGGAAATTTTGAGGGCAAATTAGAGAAGGATTTTTACGGAAATATTATTGCACCGCTAAAACCAGTAAATAATAAGGTAATTATAGCTTCGGATGAAGAAATTAATAGAAACCCGCGAGCACGAAGTGCCAAGCTAAGAGTTGCCGAGAGATGATGTGGTGATGTGGT
>DYSC01000095.1 GCA_020726365.1 Porphyromonas sp. | reverse complement strand
ACCTATAATAAGGAATTGTCTTTTAAACATTTATTTGCTACCTTTGTTCTAAATAAACAGATAGTATAAATGTTTTTTAGAAATGCACAATGCTACATAAATTTACCGCCCGTACTCGCATGTTCGACTTGATTAATGAGGATGCTTCATTATTGTCGTCGGTTAGTCGTTTTGGAATTTCGCTTGGTTTGGGCGAGAAAACTGTTCAGGAAGCTTGTAACTTAAATAAAATTGATTGTACAACATTTTTAGCTGTAATGAATTTTTTGGCTGAGGAGAATGTACATCTAAATGATTTGGTTGAGAATATTTCAGTTGAAACTGTTATCGGCTATCTCAAAAATGCGCATGTTTATTTTTTGAGTTACAAATTGCCTATTATCCGCGAAAAACTTAATGATGCAGTATTGGAAGACGAGCAGTTGCATTCGTATAAAGTAGTGTTGCTTAAATTTTACGACGAATTTGTTGCTGAAGTTACGAAACACATTGAGTATGAAGAGGGAATGGTGTTTCCTTATGTGATAAATCTGCTGAATGGAAGCCGAAATCCGAATTATCGAATTGCAGATTTCGAAGACCATCATACCGACGTGGATTCGAAAATTGCGGAACTTAAAAATATTTTGATAAAATATCACCCTGTTGATGAGGTCAATTATAAGCTCAACGACGTATTACTCGAATTACTTTGGTGTGAAAAAGACCTTGCTTCGCACAATATGGTGGAGGATTTCTTTTTTGTTCCGGTGGTCGAACTTATTGAAAATAAACACATAAACGCAGCAAAAGGATGACCGATGTAATTATCAAAATTGCCATTGTCGATCCTTCTGCTATTATTCGTAGCGGACTCTCGGTATTGCTTAAACGGTTGCAAGGATATCATGTACACACTTTTGAATTGAATTCATACGAATATCTGACAAGTAATATCCGTACGCAAAAACCCGATTTAGTGATTATTAACCCTACTTATTGGGGTTTAGTAAATGCCGAAAGTTTAAAAAGCGAAAACAAAACCGGCATTACCCATTTTTTCGCACTTATAACAGGTGCTGTCGATGCCAAAGTTATTGAAAATTACGAAGAAAAGATTCATCTCTTCGATGATGCCGATAGTGTAAAACTGAAACTCGATACTGTTTTCGATGTTTTGGAATTAGATAACGAAGAGTCGCAAGCACTCAGTCCGCGCGAAAAAGAAATAATAGTTGGTGTTGTAAAAGGGTATACCAATAAGGAGATTGCCACCAATTTATTTCTTTCTGCTCACACCGTAATTACCCACCGCCGCAACATTGCCCGAAAACTCGAGATACACAGTACGGCAGGTCTGACAATTTATGCCATAGTGAATAAATTGGTAGAATTGAATGATATTAAACAACGGTAGGATAGTTTATAGTTTCGAGTTTGTAGTAAATAGTTTGTAGTATATGGTTTGTAGATAGAAGTTTATAATTTAGATTATAAAGAGTTATATAAAAAAACGCCCCGAAGAATATTCTCGGGGCGTTAATTTTAACTGTTGTGCTCAATTTACTTTTCGGCAAGCAACACTTCTTCGTTACCGGCTACCGTAAGGTTAAGCACCACCAAATACTTTTTGTATTGTTCCGGACTTAACAAGTGCTTCATATTGGCCAAATTGAAGTATAATGCCTTTTCGGCTTCAACTTCGTTACCATTGTTTACGGCACTTTTCACTTTTTCGTCGGTTAGTCTGAAGACAAACTTCAACTGACTGTGTTGTTCTGCATCGGCGTCTAAGTAACGCACTAACGAACGTAAAGTGGTTTCGTTGTTTATCTTGCTGAATACGCTATAATCATTTAATTCCATTGCAAATGAATTTCCGTAAACAGTCAACATTAATACTACTGATAAAATAATCTTTTTCATACCTTTTCTTTTTTAAATAAAATTTTGTTACTAAACTTTTTATTGTCAAACTGATTTTTTGTTTTGTTTGACAATGCAAAATTATATGTTCTACAACATGTTTTATGTATCGAGCTTCGTATGTTTTTAGATTAATCCTACAATTTAACATAATGTGGTTGTAATAATCGAACATAATTAATTGATATAATGCATAATATATAGAAAAACAAGCATATTACAAAAGCGTTACAATTAACAATTAACCCAAAAATAAATAGCCGATAATATGTTGTAAAACATGTTTGTAATAAATATTGAGCATTTTTGTAACATATTAATACCCAAATTCAGCAGTATACTTATTAAGGTTGTATTAAAAATATATATTTTTAAACTGAAAGAACAAGTATTTTACTACATTTGCAGTCCAAATATATTCAATATTAGTATGCGCCGGATTACATTATTACAAATTCTTTTTCTTTTTTCGATTTCAATAATCGCCCAAATACCCTCAGGATATTATAATGCAGCAGTAGGAAAAACGGAAGCGGCATTGAAGTCACAACTATACACAATTATATCCACTGGATATACAACAAAGAGTTATGATTATTTGCATACAATTTATTTAACAAGCGATACAACATCAACAGGAAATATTTGGGATATGTATTCAACCTGCACTTGGACTCCGGGTGTGAAAAAATGTGGCAATTATAATAATGTCTGCGATTGTTATAATAGAGAACATTCCATACCTCAAAGCTGGTTTAATAAAGATTCACCAATGGTGAGTGATGCTTTTCATGTTTATCCTACCGATGGTGTTGTTAATGCTCAAAGGGGTAGCTTTCCTTTTGGAGAATGTAGTGCTGGCACAACTTTATCAGGAGGCAAAGGACGAAGAGGTTCAAGCACATTTCCGGGTTACTCAGGTACTGTATTCGAACCAGACAATGAATTCAAAGGCGATTTTGCCCGTACCTACTTTTATTTTGCAACACGCTATCAAAATATAATGACATCTATTGGTGGAGATTCATTTGACAATACAATTTATCCATCATTATCAAGTTGGAGTATTGCTTTATTTCTAAAATGGCATAGACAAGATCCAGTTTCTCAAAAAGAACTGACACGAAACAATGTAATTTATACTTATCAAAAAAACCGCAACCCATTTATTGATTACCCATCGTTGGCAGAACATATTTGGGGAAATAAGAAAGGAACTCCTTGGTCGTTGACATCCGGAATTGAGAATTTGAAAATAGAATTCAGTGTTTCGCAATTGCTGGGTTCGAGAAGTATTCAAATTAAAACCAACGAACAAAATTTCAGTTATCGGGTTTTATCATTAAATGGAATATTAATGGATAAAAACTATTCGACAAATTCTAACGAAATTCAAACAAGGCAATTAAACGAAGGTATGTATATTGTCGAAGTTCAGTCGGATAATCGAAAATCAATCAAAAAGATTGTACTGACTAATTAAATTTTAAAACAATAATATTTATCAATTAAAAAGAGAAATTGCGAATTTTACAGCAGTTTCTCTTTTATTGTCGACAAAAAACACATAGCAATGATAAAGAAAAGATTATTTCTCCAGTTCTTTTTACTTTTAGCACTATCAATTACCGCTCAAATTCCTTCAGGATATTACTCTGCCGCCGAAGGTAAAATTGATGCAGCATTAAAATCGCAATTATCAACCATTATTTCGGCTAACTATAAAGACAATAGTTACGGCGGTGCTTATGATATTTACAAGGAAAGCGATAATTTACCAAATGGTAAAGTGTGGGATATGTATTCGGTAAAAGCAGATGGCACTGCTAATTATTACTATACACATGGCTCGGATGAATGTGGTTCGTACAAAAAAGAAGGCGACTGCTACAACCGCGAACATACATTTTGCGATTCGTGGTTGGGAGCTGCTACACCTCAGCGTTCGGATGTGCATCATTTAATTCCAACTGATGGCTATGTAAATAACCGCAGAAGTAGTTTTCCTCATGGTAAAGTTAAAACACCATCGTGGACTTCGAGTAATGGAGGCAAACTCGGTAATTCAGACCCTGCCACAGGCTATTCGGGGACTGTTTTCGAACCTATCGACGAGTTTAAAGGCGACTTTGCTCGTATGTATTTTTATATGGGCACTCGCTACGAATCAAAAATCGCAAGCTGGGCAAGCAATGGCTCTGCGGGTGAAATTCTTGCCGGTAATGCTTATCCAGCTTACAAAGAGTGGTTTTACACGCTCATGTTGCAATGGAATAGTGCCGATCCTGTGAGTACAAAAGAAATTAACAGAAACAATGTTATTTATAACTATCAAAAAAATCGAAATCCGTTTATTGATTATCCTGATTTAGCAGAATTTATTTGGGGTAATAAAAAAGGTCAAGCTTGGTCGGCAACGAACGCAAATTCGCCCTATCTTTCGCTCCCAACAAATGGTTCAACGCTCGATTTTGGTAAAATTGCCTTTCAGCAATCGCAATCGGAAACTATTAATATTAAAGCAAACAACCTCACAGCAAGCCTTACAGCAAGTGTCGTAGGTACAAATGCATCATTATTTAGTTTGTCAACAAGCACAATTACCAAAACTCAGGCAGAGGCAGGCTTTATTTTAACTATCAATTACAACGCACAAACAGTTGGAAATCACACCGCCACGCTTCAACTTTCGGGTGGTGGCATAACTGCAGCTATGGTTAATCTCACGGCTCAATCGTCGGATAATTTTATGGCATTGGCAGCTACCGATGTTACAAACAATAGCTTTACGGCAAGCTGGACGCTCTCGGGTGGTGCAACTAACTATAATTTAGATGTTTATACTTTGCAATTAAGTGGAGCTTCGCAAACTGTAAAGCTGTTGGAAGAAGAATTTACAAACGGTTTGCCAACGACTTGGACAAGTACGGGTTATTCAAGTAAAACTGATCTTGATGGCTCTATGCGTTTGGGTTCAAGCTCTCAAAATGGAGTTATCACCACTCCTCAAATGGATTTGTCGGGGACAAGTATTTTACTGACTTTTAAGGCAAAACAATATTCAAACGACACAGGAGCTCCGGTAACCGTTTTATTAAACGATCAAGAATTAGAATCGTATGCCACAACAAGTAATTTTCAAACTTTCACAACTGAAATACCACAAGCTAATAGCATTTCGACTATTAGTTTAAGTGCAGCAAAAAGCAAAAGAGTTTATATTGATTATGTAAAAGTTGAAAATGTGGCTGCAAATGCAACTCCCACTTCAATTTCAGGATTTCCACTTTCTACCGGCAATGTTTTAAGCTATTCAGTAACAGGTCTTGCAAGCGATTCTACTTATTATTACACAGTTAGTCCACAAAATAATAGCAGCATCAAAACCGATGCTATTACCGTTCGTACACTTTTGGCTAATGCATTGACAAATATTGATGGAAATAAAGTTAGCTGGAGCGCCTTAGAAGGTGGAATACAACTGAAAGGGCTACCCGGAAATTGTACTGTTTCGATGTTTGATTTTACGGGAAAATTGGTTCAAATGCGCACTTTAAACGCTAATAATCATTACTTTGAAATTCAAAACAAAGGTATCTATATTTTACAAATTCAGACTGAGAATAAACGAGCAAGTTTGAAAATAGCATATTAACCCAACTTGCTTTTGTCGAAATCGCAAATCTCCTGAATGCATTTTTCTATAGGCTTAAATTGATATTGTAATTCGTTTATGATTTTAGCATTCGAATAATAGGCTCTGCTTGAAGCCGAATGAGCCATGCTGCGGTCGAGGGTAGGAGTGAAACCGAATATTTTAGCAAGTATTTCCAAAATATTTCCGACTGCAAGTAAGGTTTTTTTGTTAATGCAAATGCGGGGCTTCTTTTTACCATAACCATCGGCCATCCAGCTCAATATATCTTTGTTCGAACAATTTTCGGCAATTAAAATATAACGTTCGGCAGTAATGGCGCTGTTTGTAAGTTCAATCATAATTTTCACTACATCCTGCACATCCACATAGCCACTTCCGCCCAATGTGTAAAATGGCAGCCCTTTGCGAACCCTTGCAAACAGTTCGGAGCTACTTTTGTCGGTTCCCGAAAAACCCAAAATTACTCCTGGATTTACAATCACAGCGTTTAGTCCATCGCTAATGCCTTTCCAAACCTCTTGTTCCGAATAATATTTGCTGCGCGAATAAGCCGAACGATTTTCAATTTCGTTAATTTTAGTAGTTTCGGTTATCAATTCTTCTCCTATTGTTTGTCCGCAAGCGGCAATGGAACTTACAAAGCAAAAGCGCTTTACCTTAGTTTTGAGCGCTGCATTTACAATATTAGTTGTTCCATTTACGTTTGTTGCAATAAGTTCCTCACTTCCATTTCCGAGCGACACTACTGCAGCGCAATGGTAAATCGTTTCGATGCCCGAAAGCGCATTTGACAGCGATTTCTCGTCGCAAACATCGGCAATGCGCCATTGTATTCGTCGCAAAAAAGCATCGGCATGTGGTGTATAAAAACTAAAAATCTGACGAAGCGGCTCTAAATTGCTCGTTGGACGTTTAATGGCCGTAACAGTAATGTTTTGTTGGAGTAAATGCCAAAGCAAATGACCGCCAACCAATCCGGTGGCTCCGGTAACTAAAATCATTTTTTGGGGTTTTTAAATTTCGATGCTCAAAAATACGGAAAGAAACTGTATTTTTGCATTTTTAAAACAAAGAATTAAATATTCATGCACTACCTATGTGTTTATTGTGCTTCGAGTACCCAAATTAATCCGGTTTATTTCGAAGCTGCCGAAAAATTAGGAAAATTAATTGCCGAAAATAACTTGCAATTGGTTTACGGTGGCGGTTCGGTTGGTTTGATGGGGCTGATTGCCGATACTGTGCTCGAAAATGGAGGCAAAGTGACGGGCGTTATTCCGCAATTTATGTGCGAGCAGGAATGGGACCACAATGGGCTCACCGAACTTATTGTAACCCAAACTATGCACGAACGAAAAGAGAAAATGGCTTTTATGTCCGATGCTGCTGTGGCATTGCCGGGCGGTTGTGGTACTTTCGAGGAATTGCTCGAAGTAATTACGTGGAAACAATTAGGTATTTTTACTAAGCCTATTATTATTGTCAATATAAATGGCTATTACGACCCGCTGATTGCCATGTTGCACAAAGCAATTGAGGAAAAGTTTATGCGCGAATTGCATCGCGGTATTTGGACAGTTGTTGATTCGGCCGATGAGGTAATTCCTGCGATTAAAAACGCACCGGCTTGGGATAAAAGCGTGCGGAAATTTGCAGCGATTTAGTTTATAAAGTTCATAAAGTT
>DYSC01000264.1 GCA_020726365.1 Porphyromonas sp. | reverse complement strand
TGTGCTTGCGCTAAGTGTCAACGGGCTGTTTGCAGCCACATTTTCATTTGCATCCTTTGCCGTTATACTAAATTGATAAGTTGTATTAGCATTCAAATTAGGTATAATGCACGAAGTCTGAGTGCCTGAATTACCCTGAAATACAACTGTTTCAGCTCCATACGTTACTGTGTAGTAAACCACCCCTGAGTTATCATTTGCATTTAATAATAATTCTACGCTATTAGAAGTTTTCTGCCCAATTTCGGCAGTAAAAGCTGTAGGTTTTGCAGAGTCCACATACTCCTGTCCGGCTAATTGATAAACTCTAACATAGTCAACATACATAACAGATGGTGAAGCTGGTGTTCCTAAGGCTGTAATTCTATCAATATTACTATTGCCAGTAATTCCTGTATAAGAACCACCTACCGCTAAATTCAGAATTAAACCAAAATTATGACGGAAATAATTATATCTTCCATCTAAGGATAGGTCAACAGTAAAGTACGCAGAAGCATTCGGGTTGACATCCAAGTCTAAATAGAACTTAATATAATCTGCATCCCATATAACCGTGAAAAGATGAAAATCTGATTGTAATGAAGCTGAATTGGTTCTGTATAAATCAACAAACTTATGAGTAGATGATGATTCTCCATAATGTAAAGCAGAAGAATGATACTTACTTTGTGTATTGTTTGATATTCCGTAGGCAGCACCCATTTCCAGAATGTCAATTTCGCCACATTTAGGCCAATTATTCGAGTAAATATCTTGCCCTAACATCCAAAACGCAGGCCAAAGACCATTGCCAGTAGTGGGTAACTTAATACGAGCCTCAATTTTTCCATATTTAAACGACACTTTACCAATGCTGTTTATTCGTCCTGAAGTTGCCAAATAATTTGTATGCACAGTCTCCTTTTGGGCAATAATCTTTAAACAATTAGCGCCCGTAACAGGCTCAGCACCAACAGCTACATTAGCCGCTTCGTAGTATTGCAGCTCATTATTGTAACCACCATCACCATTCACCTCAATACGCCAATTATTTCCATTCAAAGTAGAACCATCGAAGTTATCCTGCCATACGAGTTTATATTGTGCAAACGAAATAGAGCAGTATGTGATAAACGAAATTAAAAATAGTATTTTTCTCATATTTATTTTAATTTTTTAAGAATCGTAGATTTTATAAATGTTAGAGTTTATCTTAAAAACACTTTTAAGATAAACTCATCACATTTAT
>DYSC01000017.1 GCA_020726365.1 Porphyromonas sp. | reverse complement strand
GCCTATATATTGTTTTCTATTATCCATGCTACAAAAGTAGCTGTTTTATTTAAATTAACAGTAACCTAAGCGCCTATACCAAAAATTATTATTCTAATTCCAAATGCACCGCTTTTATATTTCCATTCCTAAAAATGGAAGCAGAGGCACTAAATTTCTCAACCGATTCGGTGGTGAAATATTGAATTGTAGCATTTTTCGAACAATGAGCAGCAATTTCGGCATGGCGTTGTAAATAATCGGTCAAACTGGCTGCCACCAATTCACCCTGCGAAATCACTTGTATGCCTACAGGTAGAAACTGTATAATTTTAGGTAACAATAATGGATAATGCGTACATCCTAAAATAATTGTATCAATTTCGGAGTCGGCCGAAAGCAACTGATTTATATGTTTTAGCACAAAATAATCGGCACCATGACTGGTATGTTCGTTATTTTCGATAAGCGGAACCCACATCGGACAGGCTTCAGAAGTAATTTGAATATCTGGAAAAAGTTTTTTCACTTCGAGCGGGTACGATTCGGACTGCACGGTACCAACAGTTGCCAGTAAACCCACATGACCCGATTTAGTTATGGAGCCAATTACCTCTACGGTAGGACGAATAACACCCAGCACACGACGATTAGGATCTATGAGAGGCAAATCGTTTTGTTGGATGGTGCGCAATGCTTTTGCTGATGCAGTATTACAAGCCAAAATCACTAAGCGACAGCCCATATCAAATAATTTCGTAACGCATTCGAGCGTGTATTTGTAAACCACCTCAAACGAACGCGTGCCATAAGGTGTACGAGCATTATCACCCAGATAAATATAGTCGTATTCCGGAAGTTGTTTTTGTATTTCGTTTAAAATAGTAAGCCCACCATATCCAGAGTCGAAAATACCGATAGGGCTGCCCCCAACCCCTCCCGATTTAAGAATCGGGATAAATTGTGGGGAATTAAAGTTAGTTTCTTCAAATATATTAGCTTTCGATTTCATAAACTTTTTAATTTTACACTGTTGTCAGAGGTCAAAAAAATTAGTCCATCATCTGTCCCGAGTTATCACTCATTTGTATCATGCGGTCGTATTCGGCAGGCGACAAATCGAGGAAGTAATAATGGTGCGGATTCATAACCTGTCCGCGTAGATGCACTTCGTAGTGTAAATGTGGTCCAGTAGACTTTCCGGTATTACCCACTTCGCCAATCACTTCGCCACGTTTTACTTTTTGTCCTACACGCACATTTATTCTATTCATGTGCCCATATAACGTTAAATAGCCGAATCCATGATTAATTTCTATACAATTGCCATAACCTTGTTTCCATCCGGCAGAAATAATTGTACCGTTGCCTGTCGCAAAAATATCAGTACCAATAGCAGCCGCAAAATCCATTCCCGCATGAAATCGCCGTGTACGGTAAATTGGGTCAATACGCCAACCAAATCCCGATGCCATTTTCTTAAGATCCTTATTCCTAACAGGTTGAATAGCCGGAATACACTCGAGCATTTCCTTTTTACTTTTTGACAGTTTTGCCAAATCGTCGTACGAACGCGATTGGATGTAAATCTGTTTCCGGATTTCGTCCATTCTTTTGGTCGTATTGGCAACAATTTCCGAATTAGTCATATCCAGCAATTGCTCGTAATATTCGGTATTTGCAATGGTCGCTTTGCGTACTTCGAAAGGAATAGGCTCAGCCTGAAAAATTACGCGGTAAAGATTGTCGTCGCGCTGTTGAAGATCAGTCATTACTTCCTGAGCCTCATCCAACTGACGTTGCAAAATTTTGTATTGCGCCTGCATACGACTTTTTTCCAATCCGAGTTGCTTCTCCTCGGGCGAATCGAAAGTGGATACAAATACAAAAAAGAAAAGCGCTCCCAACGAAATGCCCGAAAACAAATGAATAACCACCTGCCTTACTTTTGCTGCAAGCGTCTGAATGATTGGTTCATAATTCAGTGTTTCCGGATTGAAATGGAACTTTATTTTTTTTCCCATGAATGCTTGTTCGGAATAAATAATCAAAAATAGGTATTTTTATGCAATACGCAACAATATTTGTTCGTCAAAACGCATAAAAAACACTTAATTTCAAAACTTTTAATACGGGTTTTGATGCAAAAGTAATAAATTTGAAGTACTTTTGCAGTCCTAATTTGATAATATTAACCAACAAGACAAAATTGTCAAATGTCTGTAGTCTAAAGTCAAAAGTCAAAAACACGAAAATTTGAACTTTTATCAATGATAAATAGACATTAGACCTTTGACTTCAGACTTAAAATATGACTTCACAGGAAATTCGTCAATCATTTCTCGATTTTTTTGCATCCAAAGACCACAAAATTGTTCCGTCGGCACCTATGGTTATCAAAGATGATCCAACTTTGATGTTTACCAATGCAGGAATGAATCAGTTCAAAAATATTATTTTGGGTAATGACCCGATAAAGTATTCGCGTGTAGCCGATTCACAAAAATGTTTGCGCGTAAGTGGGAAACACAACGATCTAGAGGAAGTTGGTCACGATACCTATCACCACACCATGTTCGAAATGTTGGGCAACTGGTCGTTTGGCGATTATTTCAAAAAAGAAGCCATTGGATGGGCATGGGAATACCTAACCGAAGTATTGAAACTCGACAAAGACCGACTTTACGTAACAGTTTTCGAAGGCTATGCACCCGAAGGATTGGATCGTGACGATGAAGCTGCTGCTATTTGGGAGCAATTTTTACCAAAAGACCGCATTATCAATGGAAATAAAAAAGATAATTTTTGGGAAATGGGCGATATTGGTCCTTGTGGTCCTTGCTCAGAAATCCATATTGACATACGCAGTAACGACGACCGTGCTAAAATTGATGGTTTGACATTGGTAAACGGCAGTCACCCACAGGTGATTGAAATCTGGAATAATGTATTTATGCAATACAATCGTAAAGCCGATGGCTCGCTCGAAGGACTTCCTGCCAAAGTAATTGATACCGGTATGGGTTTTGAACGACTTTGTATGGCTATGCAAGGTGTTCAATCGAATTACGACACCGATGTATTCACACCTATTATTGCCGAAATTGGCAAAGTTTGTAGAGCTGAATATGGCAAAAACGAGAAAACCGATATCGCCATGCGCGTTATTGCCGACCATATTCGTACTATTGCATTTTCAATTACCGACGGTCAGTTACCTTCCAATGCCAAAGCCGGTTATGTAATTCGTCGCATTTTGCGTCGTGCTGTGCGTTACGGCTATACGTTTCTTGGTCAGCGCTCTGCATTTATGTATAAGCTAATTAATGTGTTGGGCGAAGTAATGGGCAAAGCCTACCCTGAACTGATTGCACAAAAAACGTTGATAGAAAAAGTAATCAAAGAAGAAGAAGAATCTTTCTTACGTACACTCGAAACAGGTATTAAATTGTTGGACAAACATATCACCTCACCCCTAACACCTCACCCCAGCCATCTCCTTGAGGAGAGGGAGAAAGAGGAGAGTGGAACGAGCGTTCCACAAAGCTCATCGGTTTTAAGTGGAAAGGTTGCCTTTACGTTGTACGATACTTTTGGTTTTCCGCTTGATTTAACAGAACTTATTCTGCGTGAGAATAATATGACTGTTGATATCGATGAGTTTAATGCAGAAATGCAGAAACAAAAAGAACGTGCACGCAATGCTGCTGCGACCGAAACAGGCGATTGGGTAACAGTTAGCGAAGGTGACAGCGTGTTTGTGGGCTACGATTTTACAGAAGCCGATACCGAAATTTTGCGCTACCGCAAGGTAAAACAGAAAAATCAGGAATACTATCAATTGGTACTTTCAAAAACACCATTTTATGCCGAAATGGGCGGACAGGTAGGTGATTGTGGCTCTCTCTCGCTAAATCCATCTCCTTCAGAGAGGGACTTTGAAGAAGGCCGCGCCATCCGAATTGTTGATACTAAAAAAGAAAATAATCTCGCAGTTCATATTGTAAGCAAATTGCCTGCAGATGTAACAGAAACATTTACGGCTACTATTGATATTGAAAAGCGCAAAGCAACCGAATGTAATCACTCTGCTACGCACTTGTTGCATGAGGCATTACGCGAAGTACTTGGAACTCATGTTGAACAAAAAGGTTCGTTTGTAAGCCCCGAAGCATTGCGTTTCGACTTTTCACATTTCCAAAAACTAACGAAAGAAGAAATTCGTACAGTGGAAGCTATTGCAAACCGCAAAATTCGCGAAAACTATCCATTAGTTGAAAAACGTGAAACGCCAATTACCGAAGCAAAAGCTATGGGTGCTATGGCGCTTTTTGGTGAAAAATATGGCGAAACAGTGCGAGTAATTCAATTTGGTAGTTCGGTAGAACTTTGTGGTGGAACGCACGTAAGTGCTACGGGAAATATAGGAATGGTACGTGTGGTAGCCGAAAGCTCCATTGCTGCCGGCATCCGTCGTATCGAAGCTATTACTGGTAAAGCTGTTGAAGATTTATTAGACAAACAACAAGATACTATTGGCGAAGCCAAAGAAATATTGAATAATGCGCCTGATGTGTTGAATGCAATGAAAAAAATGTCGGAAGAAAATGTCGAATTAAAGAAAAAAGTTGAAGTTTTTCAACAAGTTCAGATTAAGGCATTGCGCGATAAATTACATGCTGAGGCTACAGAAATAAATGGCGTGAAAGTAATTAGTTTCGAAGGAAGCTTACCAGCCGAACAGGTTAAAACATTAGCTTTCCAATTGCGAAATATTCATCCCGAAAAACTGTTTTTTGTAGCAGGATGTGTAGCCGATGGCAAACCTTCAATTACCGTTTTGATTAGCGATGATTTAGTTGCCGATGGATTAAATGCTGTGAACATTGCTCGCGAAGCAGCCAAAGAAATTCAGGGTGGTGGTGGCGGACAACCTTTCTTTGCTACGACAGGTGGTAAAAATGCAGCCGGAATTCAGAAAGCTATTAAAAAAGCGCTGGAAGCTATAAAATAAATCAAACACAACTGCAAATAATAAAGCCTTGTAATCTAATAATTACAAGGCTTTATACATATATTGAAGCAAAATTCAGTTTCTACAAAAGGTGCGAACCTACAAGAAAGTAAATAAGCGCAGCAAGCACAGCACTAACCGGTATTGTCAGTATCCAAGCTACCAAAAGACTTTTTGTAACCCCCCAACGCACCGCCGAAAGGCGTTTTACCGCACCTACACCTATAATTGAACCGGTTATGGTATGTGTAGTACTTACCGGTATTTTAAGCATTTCGGTTAAGTATAGCGTTAGAGCTCCGGCAGTTTCAGCAGCGACCCCTTCGAGTGGTGTAACTTTGGTAATGCGTGAACCCATCGTTTTCACAATTTTCCAACCACCTGACATGGTTCCCAACGATATTACGGAAAAACACGCAAAAGCTACCCAATCGGGCATATCGCCTAAAGAACGAACTCCCAAATCGATACCTTTGTGATTGTAAGCAGCCAACAATGCAGCAGCAATAATTCCCATCACCTTTTGTGAGTCATTTAATCCGTGCCCGATACTAAACAACCCAGATGATACAAGTTGTAATTTTTTAAACCAAATATTAGCTTTGTGTGGATTCGCTTTTTTGCTAATATGTAATATAAATATAGTAAGCCATGACGAAATAATCATACCAATAATGGGCGCAAGAAAAATAAACGAAGCAATTTTTAAAATCACATCTCCTTTTATGGATTCAAAACCAGAAGTTGCAAAGCCATTAGCTATCACTGTACTCATTATTGCCGAACCTGCAAATCCACCAATCAACGTGTGCGACGATGATGATGGAATACCCAACCACCAAGTAAGTAAGTTCCACATTATCGCAGCCGTAATTCCTGAAAAAATAACCGGCAAGGTTACATATTGCTCCAGCACAGTTTTCGATACAGTATTAGCAATTCCAAATTCACCAATAATGTATTTAGCAATAAAAAAAGCAACAAAATTGAAAGCTGCAGCCCACAATACAGCCCTAAATGGTGTCAGAACTTTTGTGGAAACAATTGTAGCTATCGAGTTGGCGGCATCGTGAAAGCCGTTGATAAAATCGAATACCAATGCCAAAACAATAACTGTTATTAATAGTGTCATTTTGATTATGAATAAAATGATTATGCGTATTTAACAATAATAGTTTGTATTATTTTCCCAACATGTTCGGCAACATCGGTCGATTTTTCGAGCTCCGACATAATTTCTTTCAATTTTATTACCTCAATAGCATCTTTTTCATTTTCGAACAATTCTATTAAAAATCTTTCATATAAGTCGTCGGCTTCGTGTTCCAAGTCACGTAAATCTGTGCAATACACTTTAATAACTTTTGACGATTTCTTTAAAATTTGCAATTCATCGACAGCGTTACTTATAGTTTTTGCACAGCGATTTAAAACAAGCGCTAACTCAACAGCACTTTTGGGAATAAGTTTAGGGTTGTATAAAACTATTTTTTTGGCACAACTGTTAATAATATCAGTTACATCATCCAATTTATTTGCCAAATTATGTATATCTTCGCGATCGAAAGGTGTGATAAAGGTAGAATTTAATTCATCAAAAACTTTATCCGACAATCTATCACCCTTTTTCTCTTGTTCTTTGATTCTTAAATAGTAATCACTTGCAGTTTCATGATGGTAATTTTGTAGAAACTCTATCATAATATCAGAAGCTGAAATCATTACGGTTGACATTTCCTTCAGAATTGGAAAAAACTTGGGTTCTTTGGGAGTAAAAGCGCTTAAGAAACTGTTCATTTTGTTTTAAATTTTGAATATCAGGTGAATAATTATTGGTAAAAAATAAAAATATTCTTTGAAATACTTATTAAATTTTTCGCATCACAAAAGTATATAAAAATACAGTGACATTTCACATGTTGTGAAATTTAATCCAATTGTAATGTGTGGAGTGATTCCGTTAGCTTAATGTTGTTACTTGAATAAAAAAGTAAATCCTAAACTACAAAGCTGCATCCTTTTTAATAATAAGAAATGCAATAATAATTTTATAACAAGTATTATCAATCATACAATATAAGTAACATGAATAAAATAATGTTGTATTTATACTAATTTCAAATAATACAAATAAATCATTGATGCTCTTTTGAATGTCTTTTGTGCTTTTGCTCGATTGTTTAGCCTATTATACGCCCTCACTCAAGTCCAAAATCCATTTTAAAATGGCTATCAAAAATTACAACATTGTTTTCTTCCTATTACTGAGTTTTCCCCACAAGTTAAAGAACTCCGATTTTAACTATTTTTACAAACTCAAACACAATAAATTCTATATTCTTATTATTCAAACACTTACATATTACAAATATATTTCAATTTTGAAAAGCTTGCAAAAAATAGGTTGTAAAACATGTTTTTGCGATTGTATGCATCGAAAAAAGGCTGTTTCTTTGTCATCGTTAACTAAACAACACAATCTTTTTTATACCTTAAAAAACTAATACCTATTCGAGTGCGAGACTTTGTGAAAAGTTTCGCACTTATTTTTTTAGCAATCTACCGTAGATATTAAATGCACATTTAAGCAAATTTGTGCAATTTCGGCTTGTAGGTTCGGCAAAAACTGCTAAATTTGCGTGTTCAAAAAAAACACCTACCATTAGCAGGAACGATTAAAATTATTTTTTCAGCTATTTCAGATTGTTTGAATTATTCATATAACTAAGAATCAATAAACAAATTATTAACCAAAAAATAATATAGAAATGAGTTTTAAAATTGTAGTTCTTGCCAAACAAGTGCCCGATACACGCAATGTAGGAAAGGATGCCATGAAAGCCGACGGAACTGTTAACCGTGCAGCTCTTCCTGCCATTTACAATCCTGAAGATTTAAATGCATTGGAACAGGCACTTCGTTTGAAATCCAAAATTGCAGGTGCAACCGTAGAAGTACTAACCATGGGACCTGCTCGTGCAGCCGAAATTATTCGCGAAAGTATGTATCGCGGAGCTGATGGTGGAATTTTATTAAGCGGACGCGAATTTGCAGGTTCCGACACGCTCGCAACTTCATACGCCTTGGCTTGTGCCATTCGTAAAATGGGTAAAATCGACGTTATAGTTTGTGGTCGTCAGGCAATTGATGGTGACACTGCACAAGTAGGTCCTCAGGTAGCCGAAAAACTTGGCTTTCCGCAAATTACCTATGCCGAAGAAATAACAGCATGCCAGAATAATAAAATCACTGTAAAGCGTCGTCTTGAACGTGGTGTAGAAGTTGTAAGCGGTCCACTTCCTATGGTTGTAACCGTAAATAGTTCGGCTCCCGAATGCCGCCCACGTCATGCAAAACTCACCTTAAAATATAAACGAGCTGCCACCCTCACCGAAAAGCAGGATACTGGTGCCGATTATACCGATTTATACACCGTAAATCCTTATTTAAACATTCCTGAATGGGGTGTTAGCGATATTGATCACGATATTCAGTGGTTAGGACTTTCGGGCTCACCAACCAAGGTAAAACAAATCGAAAACGTTGTTTTTACGGCCAAAGAAAGTAAGCGACTAACTTCATCCGATGAAGAAGTAGAGGATTTGATGAAAGAACTTATTGCTAATCACACTATTGGATAAGACAGCCCCCTAACCCCCTGAAGGGGGAATTTTATGTCAATAAATAATCAATTCTAATTTAATTAAACGCACCTCAGCGTTCCCCCTTTGGGGGATTAAGGGGGACTAATATGAATAACCTTTTTGTATATCTCGAAATAGAAGACGGCATCGTAGGCGATGTAAGTCTTGAGCTGCTCACCAAGGGACGCACCCTGGCCGATCAGCTAAAATGCAAACTCGAAGCCGTAGCTGCCGGCTACCAGCTTGATAATATTGGTGAGCAAGTGTTTCCGTATGGTGTTGACACGCTTTATGTGGCCGACGACAAACGATTGGCTCCTTACACCACACTACCTCACACGTCGTTGTTAGTAAATCTTTTTAAAGAAGAAAAACCACAAATTGCCTTTATGGGAGCAACTTCCATCGGTCGCGATTTGGGTCCACGTGTTTCCTCGGCATTGTTTAGCGGACTTACTGCCGACTGTACTTCGCTCGAAATAGGCACATACGAAGACAAAAAAGCGGGTAAAACCTACGAAAATCTGTTGTATCAGATTCGTCCGGCATTTGGTGGAAACATTGTGGCAACTATTGTAAATCCCGATTGTCGTCCACAAATGGCTACCGTGCGCGAAGGCGTAATGAAAAAAGAAATTCGCAACGCCAAACATGTAGGCAAAACAGTAAAATTAGATGTTGCGAAATACGTTCCCGATACCGATTTTGTAGTTGAAGTTATTGAACGTCATATCGAAAAGTCGAAACTGAACATCAAAGGCGCTCCGATTATTGTATCGGGTGGTTATGGTGTGGGTAGTGCCGACAACTTTAAACTGTTGTACGATTTAGCCGAAACACTTGGAGCCGAAGTAGGTGCCTCGCGTGCAGCAGTTGATGCCGGTTTTGTCGAACACGAACGCCAAATTGGACAAACAGGAACAACAGTTCGTCCAAAATTGTATATTGCTTGTGGTATTTCCGGTCAAATTCAGCACATTGCAGGTATGCAAGAAAGTGCCATGATCATTTCCATAAACAACGACCCCAAAGCACCAATCAATGCTATTGCCGATTACGTGATTACAGGCAGCATCGAAGAGGTATTGCCAAAAATGATTAAATATTATAAAAAAAACAGCAAATAGTTTATAGTAAATAGAACAGTTTATAGTTTCGGAAATTCATTTTTCAGATATTTTTTGGAGCTATAAACTTTAACTTATAAACTATAAACTTTAAACTATAAACTAATTTAAAAGATGAATTTTTTCAACGATAATCCAGCCATAAAATTTCAGCTATCGCATCCGTTGATGCCAAAAATTGTTGCCCTCAAGGAGCGTAACTTTGCTGATAAAGATAAATTTGATTATGCTCCACGCGACCACGAAGATACTATTGACAGTTACGATAAAGTATTGGAAATTATTGGTGGTATCTGTTCGGACATTATTGCACCCAACGCCGAAAGTGTTGACCATGATGGACCTCAGGTTGAAAACAACCGTGTAATTTACGCCCGTGGCACGCAGGAAAACCATGATGCACTGACACAAGCCGGTGTTTATGGCATCACACTTCCACGCCAATACGGCGGTTTAAATTTCCCAATGGTAGCTTACGTTATGTCGGGCGAAATGGTTTCGCGTGCCGATGCTGGTTTTGCCAATATTTGGGGTTTGCAAGACTGTGCCGAAACTATTTCGGAATTTGCTTCGGACGATATTAAATCCGAATTTCTGCCACGCGTTTGCGATGGTGCAACCTGCTCTATGGACTTAACCGAACCTGATGCAGGCTCGGATTTACAAGCAGTACAGCTCAAAGCAACTTACAACGAAGCCGATGGTGTTTGGTATTTGAATGGGGTTAAACGTTTTATTACCAACGGTGATGCTCAAATTAAATTAGTGCTGGCTCGCTCGGAAGAAGGAACTACCGATGGACGCGGACTTTCGTATTTTGTGGCCGACAACAAGCACGACCATACAGTGTTGGTTCGTCGTATCGAAAACAAATTAGGTATCAAAGGTTCACCAACCTGCGAATTGGTATTCAACAATACGCCTGCGCAATTAGTTGGCACACGCCGCATGGGGCTTATCAAATACGTTATGTCGTTGATGAATGGCGCTCGATTAGGAATCGGTGCACAATCGACCGGACTTTCGGAAGCCGCCTACAACGAAGCGTTGAACTATGCCCGCGAACGTCGTCAGTTTGGCAAAGCCATTATTGAATTTCCCGCTGTGTTCGAAATGCTCTCTATTATGAAAGCAAAATTAGATGCCTCACGTGCTTTACTTTACGAAACTACTCGCTTTGTAGACATTTACAAAGCTTACGAAGGTATCGAGACCGAACGTAAACTCACACCCGAAGAAAAAGCTGAATACAAAGATTATTTAAAATTGGCAGATGCATTGACACCAATGCTTAAAATGTTCTCGAGCGAATATGCCAACCAAAATGCTTACGATTCTATTCAAGTTCATGGCGGTTCTGGCTTTATGAAAGATTATGCTTGCGAACGTCATTTCCGTGATGCACGCATTATGACCATTTACGAAGGAACTTCGCAATTACAAGTTGTAGCTGCTATTCGCCACGTAACCACAGGCAATTATCTGAAAATGATTAAGGAATACGATGCTCAGTTTATCAAACCTGAATTTACATCGTTCCGCAAACGCCTGCAAATAATGACAAACCTTTTTGCAAATGCCGTAACACGTGTAAACGAGACTAAAAATCAGGAATATCTTGATTTCCAAAGCCGTCGCTTGGTAGAAATGGGTGGACATATTATTATGAGCTATTTACTTTTGATTGATGCCAGCCGCGATACCGAAGATCAATTCCGTCGCTCAGCCGAAGTATATCTGAACTTTGCCGAAGTAGAAATTCGTCGTCATGCCGCCTTTATAAAAACATTTGATGTTGAACACGTTGACGTGTATAAAGTGCAGTAAGGAAGTATCCTAATACAGAAAAGCGGATTAACCAAATGGCAAATCCGCTTTTTTATTGCATTAAAACATAAAAATATCAATGATTCAAAGGTCTTTTACTTTTAACAGCTTTTCGTATTGAGTTAGCGTTGAAACTTGCTTTGCTTTTAACAGGTAATTTAGCCATTTTCACGCCCGAAGCAGCTTTTGTTTTGTCGGTATATTCCAAATCTCCGTTAAAAGTTCCGGAAACCACCGCTCCGAATCTATCCATAAAATTGTAGCTGATTTGGTACGATTTCGCTCCTGTTTTGAGTATAGTCATCGCTCCTGTTTTCAGTTTTTTAGTTTTATCTTCGCCATAAAACCAAGAGCCATATTCATTATATTCCTCATCGTAAAAACCAGGAATAATTGTTTGCGGCAATAAATTTTCTGTTTTCAATTCAGTCATCATATTGTAAGTACCATTTGGCAACGAATCGGTTACAGTCAATGGCACATTCACTTCCATCGCTAACAAATCCCCTCTTGTAGCCGTATCGGTAAAATTTAAACTCGCTTCGGCCAAATAGAGAGAAAAATTGTTTGACTTTGATGTTTTGTAAAAATCTCCGTAATAATACAATAATCCATGAGTGAGTACAGGATTTAATTCTACATTATCAATCTCATCGGTTACCGATACATTACCTGCGTATTCAAACTGAATAACTTCACCACCTTCCAACACAAGTTCACCGGTTATTTTAAAGCCTGAAGTGGTCGCTGTAACTTTGTACGAACCTCCTTCGACCAGCTTGAATGAACGAATATTATTGGTTGAATTTGCAATAATTGAAAAATAATAATTTCCACTTTCATCATCATACAAACCCGGTATAAACGTATTCGTTTCGCCAGTTTCAGATGCTGAGAAATCACCTGTCATAAATGAGTTTTGACTTACTGGGATATTAAAATCAATAACTAAAAAATTACCATCACCCGTTAATCTTCCCTCCGAATTAAAACTCATCGAACTTTCATAAAGCAACATTTCAAAATTATTGGTTCCAATATCATAATAATCACCATAATTAACAGCAATAATATTACTAAACGTAAATTTCCGCATCGCAACAGTTACCACGCAATCAATTGTTTTATCGTTGGCAGAAAGCGTAATTTTTGTTGTTCCTGCTTTTTTGGCTTTAATAGCAATAATTTTTTCTACAGTCGATTCGGTAGTTGAAGCTGACTTGGCACCATCTGACTGTGAAACAATACTTACAATGGTTGTATCAGCTACACTCCATTTAATAAGGTCATCGGGCAAATCGCCCGTAAAACCTACGGTTGCCGAAATGGTATCGGTAAGTCCTAAACTCACTGATAATGTTGATTTGTTGATTTTTAAACTTGATACACCCTCTTTTTCGCACGACGAAAAAAGCGCAGCAATCAAGAATAAGGACAAGATAAGAATTGGTTGAACTAATTTTTGCATAATTTGTTTTTTATAATTTTGAACAGCAAAGTTAAATAATTTATTCATAAAATCATACTTTTATACTGTAAACTGCTATAACAAACAACAAATAGACAATATCCTGATATTATTTTTGTATTTTTGTGTCCTTAAAAAATCAGACATAACATTCAGACAACATTTATATGATGAAATTAAAATATCGAATACTTATAATCTCAATACTATTCAACACCTTAATATTTTCACAAAATACAACCATCGTTGGGCACGTTACCGACGAAAAGGGAGAAGCAATAATTGGTGCAACTATTCAGATTAAAGGCAATCCGCAATCGGGCACCATTACCGATGTGGATGGAAACTTTAGATTGAATGTACCCACAGCATCTAAAATTCTTATTGTTTCGTATGTCGGAATGAAAACTGCGGAGGTTGCTATTAAACCAAATCTGAAAATAATGTTGGAATCGGATGCTAAACAGCTGGATGAGATAGTTGTAACTGGCATGATGAAAATGGACAAACGATTGTTTACCGGAGCTACCGATAAGTTGGACGCTACGAAAACAAAATTGGATGGTGTAACCGATGTAAGTAGGGCACTCGAAGGACGTTCGGCGGGCGTTTCTGTTCAAAACGTATCTGGAACGTTTGGCACAGCTCCCAAAATCAGAGTGCGTGGTGCTACTTCTATTTATGGTAATTCAAAACCTCTGTGGGTGGTGGATGGCGTTGTGGTGGAAGATGCTATCGATGTATCGAGCGACGAACTTTCGTCAGGAAATGCTGAGACTCTTATTTCGTCGGCTATTGCCGGAATTAATGCTGACGACATTGAAAGTTTTCAGATTCTGAAAGATGGATCGGCAACCTCCATCTACGGTGCGCGCGCCATGGCAGGTGTTGTGGTCATTACTACCAAAAAAGGGAAATCAGGCATTAGCAAACTCAGCTACACCGGCGAATTTACTTCGCGCCTGATACCTTCTTATAGCGATTTTAACATTTCCAACTCGCAGCAACAAATGGGCATATATCAGGAAATGGAGCGCAAAGGCTGGCTGGAATTTGCTTCGGTTGCCAGTGCTGCTAATAGTGGTGTTTATGGAAAAATGTACGAGTTAATAAATAGCTACGAAAACAGTGGTTTTGGCTTGGAAAACTCTGTTACTGCCCGAAATAACTATTTACGTGAAGCCGAGTTTCGAAATACCGATTGGTTCAAACAGCTTTTCAGCAGCTCGATTACTCAAAATCATGCAGTGAGTATTTCTTCCGGAACCGATAAAGCACAATTTTATGTATCACTTTCGGTTTTCGACGATCAGGGGTGGACAAAATCAAGCTCTGTGGAGCGCTATACCGCCAATGTAAACGGCATCTACGAGATAAACAAAAAATTATCGCTTAACCTGCTTTCGAGTGGCTCGTATCGTAAACAAAAAGCACCCGGCACACTCAGCCAAGATATTGATATGGTAAGCGGTGAAGTAAAACGCGACTTTGACATTAACCCTTATAGTTTTGCCCTGAACACATCGCGTACACTCGACCCAAAAGAGTTTTATACCCGCAACTATGCGCCTTTTAATATTTTTCACGAACTCGACAATAATTATATTGATTTGAACGTAACCGATTTAAAATTCCAGTCGGACCTCACGTGGAAAATAAGACGTGGATTGGAAGCTAATATGTTGGCTGCCATCAAATACCAATCATCGTCGCAGGAACACAATATCAAAGACCACTCCAATCAGGCAAATGCGTATAGGGCAGGTGTTTTTCCCGAAGATGCAACCATAGCCGAACAAAACCCGCTACTTTATTCCGACCCTGAAACACCAAACGAACTACCAATCAGCATTTTACCCGAAGGCGGCATTTACAATCGCACGGCTTATACTATGCGTGGAATCGATTTCAGAGCTTCGCTCAATTACAATTCAACCTTTAGCGAAACACATATCGTTAACTTTTTTGGAGGTATGGAAACAAGTGCCATCGACCGTGAGCAAATCTGGTTTCGGGGTTGGGGATTTCAATACGACAATGGCGGCATTCCTTTTTTCGACCCTAAGGTTTTTAAACAAAGTAAAGAAGAGAACTCCGATTATTATACCAATGTGCCAACATTCACACGAAATGTCGCGTTTTTTAGCTCTGCAACTTATTCGTACAAAGGGCGTTACACGCTCAATGCTACCGGACGTTACGAAGGCTCCAATAAATTAGGGAAAGCACGTTCGGCTCGTTGGTTACCCACATGGAACCTATCGGGAGCATGGATGGCACACGAAGAAAGCTGGTTTAAAAACATTTTTGGAACATCACTTTCGTATGCTTCGCTAAAAGCTTCGTATTCGCTCACTGCCGATCGTGGACCTGCTTTTGTAACCAATTCGCAAATTGTGTACAAAAGCAAAACTCCATGGCGACCAACAGCTTCTGTTTCGGAATCGGGTATTTTTATCGAAAATCTCGAAAACAGCGAGCTTACCTACGAAAAAAAACATGAATTTAATATTGGCACGGGTTTAGGACTGCTAAAAAACCGGATTAATGTGGAAGCTGATTTTTATATGCGACAGAACTTTGATTTGATAGGACTTATTTATACGCAGGGAGTGGGCGGACAAATTGCCAAATATGCCAATGTGGCTTCGATGGCTTCGCAAGGCGTGGAGCTGTCGGTTTCTACCAAAAACATTGAAACTAAAAACTTCCAGTGGAATTCCGACTTTATTTTCTCGAATGCCGTGAATCGGATTACAGAATTAGATGCACGTTCCAACGTGATTCAATTGGTTTCGGGTACGGGTTATGCACTCAAAGGCTATCCAGTAAGAGCCTTATTCTCAATTCCTTTCGAAGGACTTAACAGCTATGGCATTCCTCAATTTACTAATCAGGACAACCAAACAACCACAACCGGCATTAATTTTCAGGAATTTGAAAAAATCGGTTTTCTGAAATACGAAGGACCAACTGACCCAACTATTACGGGAAGTGTAGGCAATGCTTTGAGTTGGAAAGGCTTGAAATTGAATGTCTTTATTACCTATTCGTTCGGAAATAAAGTGCGATTAGACCCTGTATTTGCAGCTCAATATTCCGATTTATCAGCTATGCCAAAAGAGTTCAAAAACCGTTGGACATTGCCTGGCGACGAAAACTTTACAAGCATTCCCGTCATTGCCAGTATTCGTCAGTACAATGCCGATTCGGATTTAAAATACGCCTACAATGCCTACAATTATTCAACTGAGCGCATTGCCGATGGTGGATTTGTACGGTTAAAAGAAATTTCGTTGGCTTACGATTTACCTAAAAAATGGATTGAGTTTTTGGCAATTGCCAACGTTCAATTAAAAGTACAAGCCACTAACTTATTATTGTTGTATGCCGATAGAAAATTGAACGGACAAGATCCGGAGTTTTTTAATAGTGGTGGTGTATCCACGCCGATACCTAAACAAATAACGTTTACATTGCGGGCAGGGCTATAAAGCCCCATAACCCCATAAAGGGGAAACAAGAATCAGATTTTAAAATTAAAATTATGAACATAAATAAAAAAATAAAATCAAAACTATTTCACATTCCCCTTCAGGGGGCTTGGGGGCTGCTATTTGTATTATTAACTTCTTGCAGCGATTTTCTAAGCACACTACCCGATAACAGAGCGCAGGTAGATAGTGAAACAAAAATTTCGCAGTTACTCGTATCGGCTTATCCGGGAGCGAATTACTCCGTTGTTGCCGAATTGAGTTCGGATAATTTTGTGGATAACAATGCCATATTGCCCGTTAATTTAGCAGCTTTCGATCGTATGCACGACGAAATTTTCGCATGGAATGCCGTTACATCATCAACTCAGGAAGACAGTCCGTCCTACGTTTGGGAAAGTTATTATGCGGCTATTGCAGCTGCCAATAAAGCGTTGCAAGCTATCGAAGAGCTGAAAATTACCCAACCGCAATTAAACCTGAATCCACAAAAAGGGGAAGCTTTGCTGAGCAGAGCTTATAGTCATTTTGTATTGGTGAATATTTTTGCTAAAACTTATAAAGACGAAACTGCCAGTGCGCAGGATATGGGAATACCTTATGCTACCGAACCCGAAACAGTGGTTCAGGGCAACTACAAACGCGAATCGGTTCAGGCAGTATATGCAAAAATTCAAAAAGATTTGGAAGAAGGTATTGGATTAATTACAGATCAAGCGTATAAAGTACCAAAATATCATTTTAACAAAAAAACCACAGCTGCATTTGCCGCTCGATTTTATTTGTACAAACGCGATTACGAAAAAGTAGTACTGTACGCCAACGAAGTGTTGGGTGCTTCGCCCGAAAGCGTTTTGCGCAATTGGGACAAAAACTACGACAATTCCGATGCCATTGGGAATGATTATATCGATTCGCAAGCAGCTTGTAATTTATTACTTTTACCAACGAGCTCAGTTTTTAATCGTATTTTTGGTACACGCTACGGACACAACGATGCCGCCATGTCTGGCTCCACTTATGGGCGTGGTCCTACTTGGGATGGCTTTTTACCTTGCTTCTATGGTAAACTTTATATACGTGGCGAACAAGATTACGGCGTATTTTTCCCTAAAACAAACGAGTTTTTTGAATACACCGATAAAATTGCTGGCATTGGCTACGCACATGTGGTACGTACCGAATTTACCACCGACGAAACCTTGCTTTGCCGCGCCGAAGCACTGATATATTTAAACCGAACCGCCGAAGCAGTTGCCGACTTGGAACGTTGGAATAAATCGCACCTTGCACCCACAACGCTTACCGAACAGATTATTCGTAATTTCTATGTTAGCAACAACACTTTATTTGTAAAAACACTAAACAACGACAAATTAAGTCCGTCGTTTACCCTGAGTGCCGCTCAACGTCCACTTATACATTGTGTATTGCATTTTCGACGTATCGAAACTATGTTTGAAGGGCTACGTTGGTTCGACATTAAACGTTACGGCATAGAAATAGAACACAATATTTCCGGAACGGGAAACACAAAATTATTGTACAACGACGATCGGAGAGCCATACAAATTCCACAGGAAGTAATTAGTGCCGGTATCGCCCCTAACCCGGGTATTAAAACTTCAAATTCAGGAAACAACGACATACGTATTAATTAATAAACTCATTATGAAGAAATTAAGCATTTATATACTCATGTTAATAGCTGTAAGTTGGACATCCTGCTCTACAGAAGATGAATTTACAGCAAGTATTTTCGATACCGAATCACATATAGATCAAAATTCGGCAAGCTACGAATTCGACAATTGGCTTCGGGAAGAATATTTAATACCTTATAATCTTGATTTCAGGTACCGAATGCAAGATGTAGGTTCTCAACAAGAATATAATTTGGTGCCTGTTTCGTTCGAAAAAGCTCAACAAATGGCAAAACTTATAAAATACCTTTGGTACGATGTGTATAAGGATATAGTGAGCCCCGAATTTTTAAGAGAAAATGGTCCGCGCATTATTCACTTAATAGGTTCGCCAGCTTACAATCCCATTTCGGGTACCATGTTGTTGGGCACAGCCGAAGGAGGCTTAAAAGTTACATTATATAGATGCAACGAAATAAATCCAACAGATATAGATCAACTTAACGAATTCTATTTCAAAACAATACACCACGAATTTGCTCATATTTTACATCAAAAACGAATGTATCCCGTAGAATTTGGACTTATTTCGCAAGGAAAGTATAACCCTCTCGGATGGCAAAACCGTACCGACTCTGAAGCTGCCTCGATGGGATTTGTTTCGACTTATGCCGGCAGTCAGACTCGCGAAGATTTTGTGGAAACAATAGCTAACTATTTGGTTAAAAGCGATGCGCAGTGGAATAGCATTTTAGACATGGCTAGTCAGAATGGCGTTGCTTACAATAGTTCATATCAGTTAGTAGCATTGCCCGATGATGGCATTAATGGTAAAGATTTGATATTGCAAAAATTAGAAATTGCCCGCAAATGGCTGAAAATCGCATGGAATATCGACATTGATGCCCTGCGTGCTGAAATTACAATACGGGAAGCAAATATAAATGAAATTCTGAAATGAAATACACACAAATATTTTTTTTACTTATCCTTTTTCTGAGTAGCTGTACCTACGAAGAAAAAGCTATTTTTGATTTGTCGCCTGCAGAGCGTTTGAACGATGCCATGTCGTCGCATAAAAACACATTAATAAGTGCGACAAACGGTTGGGAAATGCAATATTTTGCCAATCCCGAAAGTGCAGGTTTTACATTGTTAGTGAAATTTGAAACGTCGGGTAAAGCTATTTTTGCGGCACAAAACGACTACACGCAAAACAAAGCTTACGAAAAAGATTCGAGCCTGTTCGAAATTATTGGCGATAATGGTCCTGTGCTAACTTTTAACACTTACAATAAAATACTTCACCGCTTTTCGAATCCCGAAAATCCCGATGGTTATGGATTACAGGGCGATTATGAATTTGTAATATTAAGCTCCGATGCCGATAAAGTAGTGTTGGAAGGCAAAAAATACAAATCGAAAATAATACTGAGCAAATTACCAACAACTACCAACTGGCAGCAACACTTGCAAGCAATAAACAATACCTACAATTTAATGTTTTCGGCTAAATCGCCCAAACTCACACTCAACATTAATAATGCAAATTACTCATTTGCAAATGGATACTCTCATGTTTTTAATTTCAAAAAAGAAGGAACAGCCACAACGCAACCCATACCGTTTATTGTTACCAAAAATGGTATTCGTTTGTACAAAGAATTGGAAATTGAAGGCAAAAAATTCCAAAACTTTGAGTTGGCATCCGATGGTTCTGCTTTGGTAAGTGTCGAAAATGCTACGGATAAACTAATTGGTGTCGACGATTTAGCAAGTTATTTTGTTACAAACACCAAAGAATGGAAACTCGATTCAGAAAAAATGAGTACTGATTTAAAAAATACCTACTTGAGTGTTTTCAATAGTTTTGCAACCGTATATGATGCCGAAAGTATCAATATGTCAGTTTTGTATGCATTGAACAGGGTTAGCTTTGTTTTAAAAATTTCGTACACAACCGGAAACACACAGGTGGATGGACTACTTGATATTGCTTTTAATACCACATCGAAAGACGGATTGGCAATAGTCAAAAAAAATACAGGAGATACGAACGGACAAAAATTCAAAAACGAAATAGCTTCTCTAAACGATTTTCTGACGCAAATAGCTTCGGAATACACGCTAAAAACAGCAACGAAATTAAATCCACTACAAATTGATTTTGTAAAAAAAACAAATGCAAACTCTTGGTTTACCCTGAGCGACAAATAAAATCATGTATCTTTGCAAAAAATGGATAGTATATGAAAACAACAAATCTGAAAATAGCTATTATTGGTGCTGGTAATATGGGCGGGGCAATAGCTCGCGGTTTAGCCAAGGGTAGTTTAATTGCCACTTCAAATATTTCGGTAAGCGATGTTTCGGAGTCGAATTTAGCTGCAATAAAAACCGTTCAACCCGAAATTACGACAAGTACTTCGAATATTGATATCGTTAAAAACGCTGACATTATTATTCTCGCCATTAAACCTTGGTTGGTTGAAATTGTAGCTTCCGAAATTGAAAAAAAAATCGATTACAAAAAGCAAATCGTTGTTTCAATAGCAGCTGGAGTCGATTTTAGTAAATTAGTTGATTTTTTCGATTCGGATGCTACCCTTTTCCGCGTTATCCCAAATACGGCTATCGATGTAATGCAAAGCGTTTCGACTATTTCATCCCTAAATACCAACAAAGAGCAGGAAAAGTTGGTTTTGGACCTATTCAGCGAACTTGGCAAAGCTTTTTTAGTTCCCGAGTCGCAACTCAATGCATTTATGGCGCTGTCGTCCTGTGGCATAGCTTATGCGTTTCGCTACATTCGCGCTGCCATGGAGGGTGGTGTAGAAATGGGCATTTACCCCAATGTGGCTAAAGAAGTGGTGTTGCAAACACTCCGTGGCGCTATCAACCTGCTCGAAGCCAACGAATCGCACCCCGAAGTAGAAATCGACAAAGTAACCACACCTGGCGGAATCACCATCAAAGGATTAAACGAAATGGAAGCCAATGGATTTACCAATGCAGTGATAAAAGGATTGAAAGCTTCGCATTTGAAGTGAAAAAAAGCCGTCTAACGACGGCTTTTTCTTATTTTAGTATATTCTCGTAAGCGCCTTTCGTTTGAAGTAATTCAAGGGCTTTTTGGAGCGATTCGTTTTCGGCATCGATAATTTGATAATACTCATTTACTTCCCACAAGTCGCGGGCAACCAATGCTTTCAGTTGTAGTTTAATCAGATTTTCGGAAATATCAAATTGCTTCTGATCGTATGCAATCTTTTCTTTTTCAGACAATTGTTTTAACTTTTCAATTATCGAATTGTCAATTTCGAACCCTTTGCGAAATTTCTCAAATGTTTTGTATTTCTTTTTAAGTTCGGTTCTGTTTTTATCAATGTATTGAACCGATACTTTATTTACAATGCCTTGAGCTACAATTTTACGATGATAATCGGTGTAGAGCGTGGTATCAATCGGCACAAAAATATCGGGCATAATGCCTCCGCCACCATATACAGTACGTTTGAGTGTCAGGGTTTGATATTTTAACGAATCGGGTAAATGAATACTATCAGCATGCAAAAATTCGCCGTGTTTGTACCTGTCCATCAAATCCTTTTCGTATTTTTCGACACCATCTTTATAGGGTTTCTGAATACAACGCCCGGTAGGCGTGTAATAGCGTGCAGTTGTGAGGCGTAACATCGAACCATCAACAAGAGGCAACTGACGCTGAACCAACCCTTTACCAAACGTACGACGACCAATAATTATTCCCCTGTCCCAATCCTGAATAGCACCTGAAAGAATTTCGCTTGCGGAAGCCGAATATTCGTCTACCAGCACAATGAGTTTTCCTGTTTCGTAATTTCCCACAGCAGTCGATTCCATAATGCTTTTGGGTTGATTTAGCCCTTGCGTATAAACGACAAGTTTGTCCTTGCTCAAAAATTCGTTGGCTAATTGATGGGCTGCATGCAAATAACCACCTCCATTACCTTGCAGACTGAGAATAAGATGCTTCATGCCGGCTTTATGGAGTTTACTAAATGCTGCCTGAAACTCTTCGACAGTAGTACTTCCGAAATTATTGATTTTAATATAACCAATATCTTTTCCTATCATATAAGTTGCATCTACACTATGAATTGGAATTTTATTGCGAATAATTTTAAAAACGTGCAATTCAGCATCAGCGCCACGTTTAATTTTAACCGTTACTTCGGTACCTTTGGGTCCGCGAAGGCGTTTCATAATGTCCGAATTTTGCATTTTCACACCTGCAATCAGTTCATCACCAATGTAAATAATACGGTCGCCAGCTTGCACACCCACTTTTTCGGCAGGTGCTCCGGAAATGGTTTGTACCACCAATAGTGTATCTTCGAGCAACTGAAACTGAATACCAACTCCTTCGAAACTACCTTCGAGCGGCTCGTTTACACGGTCGACCTCCTCTTTCGAAATGTACGACGAGTGCGGGTCGAGCTCCTTGAGCATAGCCTCTATAGCCGTCTCTACTAACTTTTTGTCATTTACAGTGTCGACATACAAACTCGAAATAGCCATCATAGCATTACTAAGTTTGCGTTGTTGCAGCTGCGAGATACCCTGAGCGAAAGAAATAAACGTTATAGAAATTGAAATTATGGATAGTGCAAATTTTCTCATAAAATTGTTACTTGTTACCAATAAATTAATACTTGCAAATTTAGAAAAAAAAAGTTTCGACGATTAATTTGTTTTGATTTTAAAACATAAGGCTACAAATAATTAACAAATATCACTTTTTCGCTCGGGCTGTTGGGTATGGTTTTAGCTCGTAGCCTGCTTTTTGGAGTTGTTCAATCACACCATTTTCGCCTGTAAGTTGCTTATAATCTACAGTGTAAAAGCAGGCATTTGTTTGAAGTAGATCGGTCAGTTTAACAAATTGATTTTCGGTAAGCGGTTTTTGCGAAACTTCCGACCCACTTATTTCGTTTATTTTTGTCGTGATTTCGATAAGTTTAGCAAGATTATTTGCCTGATAATATTGAAGCAGTTTTTTGAAATTAGCTTTGTAAAGCTCACTTTTTTGAATATCTTCAATCAATTTATCAGCATTCAATTGAATTTTGGAAGGGTCGAACAAGGCAGCAATATACAAACTGTAGTTTTCGAGCCCAATAACCTTTACCCCTTTTAGAGCTGCTACACGCTGAAAATAAGAGTCGGTTTGTGCATCGTCAACAATATTAGTAGCTTGTTTAAAAAGCTCATTACTATACAGTTGCCTAATTATTGCCGGATGCATAAGCGCTAATTCTTTCAGTCCTATTTTAATCGATGTTTTCAACGCTGTATCCACTTTCTGATAAGCTGAATCGGATAAATAATCTTTTATGGATTTTCGTAAAGGCAGCAGTGCCGCTTTTTTAAGTTGCTCTTCGGCATCCACCGAATACGAATCGTAGGAACTGATAACCACATTGCATTTATTAAATGCCCGATAAACATCCGGAATACTGTCCAAAGCCTTTGCAGGAATTAACGAATGCGTACCTAAAATATAGGATTTCGATTTGGCATCCTTGCTGCTCACCTGCCACAGAAGCTGCGAATAGGCATTTATTCCTAAAAGTAATAAAAATAGAATAAGTAGATTTCTCATATTTAAGTAAATAGAATTGAATTTCTCTGAACAAAAATAGGCGTTTTAAAGCTCATTACTTGTATTTCAGGTTTCATTTTGCTGCTTTTTAGTCAAGTTTAGCTTTTATTGGTGGTGTTGATAAATTAAATAGCAAAAGATATTTGTTTTATCAATAATTATTTATCTTTGCAAAAAAAACAATTTTAATATGACTTTACAGCAACTTGAATACGTATTGGCACTCGATAAAACCCGCCATTTTGTACGCGCAGCCGAAATGTGTGGTGTAACGCAACCTACATTAAGCGCTATGGTTCAAAAATTAGAAGATGAACTCGATTGTCGGATTTTCGACCGTTCGTCGCATCCCATCGTGCCGACACAGGCAGGAGAAATGGTTATCAAAAATGCACAAAGTGTGTTGCACAGTGTCAACATGCTCAAAGAGAGTTTATCTGACATAAAAGGCTCATTATCAGGTTCATTTACGTTAGCAATGATACCAACTGTTGCTCCCTATTTGCTACCAGGATTTATCGCAAATTTCAAACAGAATTATCCTGATATTACGTTGAGGGTAACTGAAATGAGAACGGAGTCTATTATTCGGAAGTTACAAACAGCTGAAATTGACATGGCTATACTTGCCACACCTCTCGATGACCCTAAAATACTGGAAGTACCACTTTATTACGAAAAGTTTCAGGCTTACATTTCGCCCCATGAGGAATTATTTAAAAAAGAAGAAGTAACTACATCTGAAATGTCTGACGAAAAACTTTGGGTATTAGAAGAAGGACATTGTCTTCGTAATCAGGTGTTTAATTTTTGCAAAAACCGACAACATGCTTCTACTTACGAAGCCGGTAGCATTGACACTTTGGTTAAAATTGTAGATATTAATGGTGGATACACGGTAATTCCTGAGCTACATTACGAATTGTTGAGTGAAACTCAAAAACTGAATGTTCGAAAAATTGTAATGCCCGAAGCTACCCGCGAAATATCACTAATAATACGCCACGATTATGTACGTGAAGGACTTATGAACGCAGTCGCAAATTCTGTAAAAGAAATTATACCGCATCACATGCTCGATGCACGATTAAAGAAATTTGCTATAAAACTGTAAATTTAACATCAATCTCACTTCATGCATACAAAAATCAAGTCAACACTTTATAAAAAGTTACTACTACCGCTGATTATTTTAATTGCGATACTTATCGGTGGATTTTTTGGCTATATTTATATTGAAGGATTTTCGCCTGTAGAATCAATTTACATGCTTGTAATCACTTTTGCAACCATAGGTTTTACAGAGGTACACGAGTTGTCGGAAACAGGTAGAGTTTTTACGATATTTTTAATTATAACCGGATTTTCTGTTGGTTTTTACCTTATTGGTAAAATTTCGGAGTTTGTGATTGATGGTGAATTAGTAAAATTAATAAAAATCAGAAAAATGAATAAATCACTCAAAGAAATGCACAATCATTATATTGTTTGTGGTTATGGTAAAACGGGTAAGAAAGTTGTAGAAGACCTGTTAGCAAAAAATAAAAAAGTAGTTTTGATTGAGGACAATACCGAGCGAAATGAGAAACTAAAGGATTTTTACAATGAGAATTTAATTCATATTGTTGGCGATGCAACCCATGATGAAATTTTGCAACACGCCGGCATTGAAAAGGCTAAATACTTAATAGCAGTACTTACAACCGATGCTGAGAATCTGTTCGTAACTCTTAGTGCAAAAGATATTAATAAAAATATCAAGGTTATTACGCGTATCGAAGAAACAAATTCAACAGGAAAGTTTAAAAAAGCCGGTGCCGATTATATAATTTCACCTATCGAAATAGCCTCGGAGCGCATTGTTTCAATAGCTACGAGTGGCAGCGACTTTTTTAGCTTTATGGAATTTGCCGAAAGTAAGGAGGAGCTTCACGAATATAAATTTGGATTGATACAAATTGCTCAAGGCAGCGATTTAGTAGGTAAAACCTATCGCGAAGCTAATATTCCACAACGCACTCAATTAGTGGTCATTGGGTATTATTCGTTAATGGACGAGCTACAAGTAAACCCCAAAGCCGATAACAAAATTGAATTGGGTGATAAACTGTTGGTCTTTGGCCTTGAGCATCAAATAAACGAGCTGAAGCAAATAGCTAAAAGCTAAAAAAAGTGCTGCGAAAACTAAATTTTCGGAGCACTTTTTTTTAATAAATTCAAAACTGAAAATTAGAGATAATGACTTGTAACTTGTAACTATTTACTCGTAACTGCTCACTTTTCCAATCGCTTCAAGGCTTCGATAGTAGCTTCCCTACTACCAAATGCCGAAAAACGCACAAAACCTTCGCCACTCAAACCAAAACCGGCTCCGGGTGTGGTAACAATGTTTTTTTCTTTCAATAAATAATCGAAATATTCCCAGCTTCCCATGCCTTCGGGTGCTTTTGCCCACACATAAGGTGCGTTTTTACCTCCGTAAATAGTGTAACCTGCCTTTTCCAGTCCTTCGCGGATAATGCGGGCATTTTCGGTATAAAACTCAATCAATGCTTTTACCTGCTTCTTACCTTCGGGACTGAAAGTTGCTTCGGCAGCACGTTGTACCACGTATGAAGTTCCATTGAACTTGGTGCTGTGCCGACGATTCCACAATTTATTCAACGCTACTTTTTCACCATTTTCGGAAAATGCCATCACTGTCTTTGGAACAACAGTATAGCCACAACGTGTACCGGTAAAACCGGCAGTTTTCGAGAAACTACGGAATTCAAGCGCCACTTCGCGGGCTCCTTCAACTTCGTAAATGCTACGCGGAACATTCTCTTCGGTGATAAACGCTTCGTAAGCAGCATCGAAAAGTATAATCGAATTGTTTGCTTTGGCATAATCTACCCAAACTTTTAATTGCGCGTGAGTTAGCGTTGTTCCGGTAGGATTATTCGGGTAGCAAAGATAAATCAAATCTATTTTTTCGTCTGGTAATTGTGGTACAAAGTTATTAGCCATATTACAAGGCAAATATACCAAATTACTCCATACGTTTTGTTCGTTAGGTTCCCCTGCTCTGCCACCCATAGCGTTTGTATCCACGTATACAGGGTAACTTGGGTCTGTAATAGCTACACGATTGTTTACACTGAAAATATCACCAATATTTCCTGTATCGCTTTTGGCGCCATCGCTAACAAATATTTCATCGGCTTCAATATCCAATCCCTTTGCTGCAAAGTCGTTTGCTACAATGGCATCGCGCAAAAATGCATAGCCCTGCTCCGGTCCATAACCACGAAAAGTTTTGGCATGACGTTGTTCTTCAGCTGCTTTAATCATAGCATCCACCGATGCATCGGGCAAAGGTAAACTCACATCACCAATTCCCATACGAATAATAGGAGCATCCGGATTTGCTTCTTTGTGTTGTGCTACGCGTTTTGCAATTTCCGAAAACAAGTATGTTGCCGGGATTTTAATAAAATTGTCGTTAATTTGTGCCATTGTTAGTTTGTAAAGTTATAAAGTTTGTAAAGTTATAAAGTTTGTAAAGTTATAAAGTTGTAAGGTTTGTAAAGTTATAAAGTTAGAGGGTTTTGATAAAGTTTGAAAGCATTCTGGATATTATCTCTGCTTTATTGAAAAGTTCGTTGTAATGCTCCATTGACATTTTATTTAAATCTTTAGCAATAATTAGCATAGATCTAACTTCTCCACATGATCCTTTTGCTATGTAAAGAAATTGTTTAAATTCATTATTAGTTTTACGTTCAAATCCTTCGGCAATATTATTCATTATCGAAATGGAAGCTCGCTGAATTTGGTCTCTAAAGCCATAATCGTTCGATTTTTCGAATAAAGAATAAATTGAAACCGTCAGTTCCTTAGCTAATTGCCAAGCAATAATATCTTCAAATCGTTCAATCTTCATTTTCTTACCTTATGAACCTTATAACCTTATAACCTTATAACCTTATAAACTTTATAACCTTATAAACCTTATAACCTTATAAACCTTATGAACTTTATAAACCTTACAAACTAAAGAATCTCTCCTTCAAAAACAGTAGTTGCCCCACCTGTCAGATACACAT
>DYSC01000016.1:22333-28075 GCA_020726365.1 Porphyromonas sp. | reverse complement strand
AAACTAATTTTTGCAGTTTTAGTGCTTGCAGCCACAACAGCGATGGCTCAAACGAACCTTCAAGTAATGTACGATTTTGGAAACAGTCGTAAAAATGTAACTTCGACACTCGAAATGTTTAAGCCTGACAAATGGGGCGACACCTTCTTTTTTGTAGATATGGAGTTTAATGGTGGTGCCAATAAGCAACCTTCGTTGGCTTATATGGAAATTGCTCGCTGTTTAAAATTTGGGGATGGTCCAATTAGTGCTCAAATAGAGTATAATGGTGGATTATTGTTGTCGGGTGCTGTTGGTTTTCCAATCAATAATGCCTATTTAGCGGGTGTTGATTATGCATGGCACGATAAAGGTTTTACTAAGTTTTTAAATTTCAAAGTGTTATACAAAAGCATTCAGGGAAAAAACCCAAATTCATTTCAATTAACCGGAGTTTGGAATTTGAACTATTTGAATAAAAAACTTACCGTTTCGGGTTTTGCTGATTTTTGGAGAGAAGATAATATGAACTTTACAAATGCCAATGGTGATGTTATTGTTCCAACAACTACAAAATATGTATTTCTGACAGAGCCTCAAATTTGGTACAATGTTAATCAAAACCTATCGGTAGGTGGCGAAGTTGAAATAGCAACAAACTTTGGAACTGTTGATGGATGGAAAGTTTGTCCGGCATTAGGTGCAAAATGGAATTTTTAAACAATTAACTTCATAAAATCTAATAAATATGTTCGAAAAATATTTTAAACTTAAAGAGAACGGTACTACTGTTCGTACTGAAGTATTAGCTGGGATTACTACATTCCTAACCATGGCTTATATTTTGGCGGTAAATCCAAGTATCCTTTCGGCAACGGGGATGGATGCAAATGCACTTTTTACCACAACTGCACTTGCTGCTATTTTTGGTACGTTAATCATGGCTTTATGGGCTAAGTTGCCATTTGCACTAGCTCCCGGTATGGGATTGAATGCATTTTTTGCGTTTTCGGTTGTGTTAGGAATGGGCTACTCGTGGCAATTTGCTCTTACAGCTGTGTTTATCGAAGGTATAATTTTTATTTTACTCACTGTATTTAATATTCGCGAAGCAATAGTTGATGCCATTCCCAAAACGCTAAAAACGGCCATAAGTGCCGGAATCGGTTTATTTATTGCATTTATCGGACTGCAAAATGCCGGCATTATCGTAAACAACGATGTTGTTTTGGTGCATTTGGGCGACATAACTTCTGGTAAAGCATTACTTGGTGTAATTGGTTTAATTATCACTTCGGTACTGATTATTCGTAAAGTAAAAGGCGATTTGCTAATTGGTATTATTCTTACTGCTATAATTGGTATCCCAATGGGAATTACTCAGTTGAACGGTTTTGCCAGTTTACCTCCAAGTATCGAACCAATTTTCTTTAAATTCGACTTTACCAATGTGTTGAGTTTGGATATGTTAGTAGTGGTATTTACATTTTTATTTGTAGATATTTTCGATACGTTGGGAACATTGGTTGGTGTATCGAGCAAAGCAAAAATGTTGGATAAAGATGGAAAAATACCAAATGCAAAAAAAGCGTTTATGGCCGATGCATTGGGTACAACATTTGGTGCAATTTTGGGTACAAGTACAGTTACAACTTATGTAGAGAGTGCAGCCGGAGTTTCGGAAGGTGGACGTACAGGATTAACATCACTTGTTACCGCATTATGTTTTGTGTTAGCGTTGTTTTTTGCACCACTTTTTATAGCTATTCCGGGAGCAGCTACAGCTCCGGCACTCATATTGGTGGGACTCTTTATGCTAACGCCCATTAAAGATATTGATTTGAGCGATTATGCTGAAGCTATTCCGGCGTTTATTTGTATTATTGCCATGCCGCTTGCTTATAGCATTGCCGAAGGTATTACATTAGGACTTTTGGCTTATGTACTGATAAATTTATTGGCAGGTAATTTCAAAAAACTAAGTATTGGTATGTATATTTTGGCAGTATTATTTATACTGAAATATATATTTATTTAATTCAAATTCAACACTGCCAACGCATGCGTCAAGTAATTCTTGCCGACAATCAAAATATTACTTCCTTCGGAATTCGCTTTCTGCTTACACAGACGGGTTTCGAAAATGAAATTTCGGAAGCGAAAGACAAACGAAGCATTCTTGAATTGTTGCAGGTAAACAGCGATGCATTGGTAGTGTTGGATTATACACTTTTCGATTTCGAAACAGTTAACGAGCTGATTGTGCTTAACACGCGTTTCAAAAAAACTGACTGGCTGCTGTTTTCGGATGTACTGAGCGACGACTTTTTAGTGAATTTACTTTATAACACCAATTCGTTTGGTATAGTACTTAAAAATAATTCGACCGACGAAATACAAACCGCAATTCGCGAAGCTTTGAAAGGTCGAAGGTATATTTGCAATTATGTAAGTAATATTTTGCTCGATATTTCGAAACGAAATGGTGAAACTAAACGTAACGAAAACAAACTTACAGCTACCGAACAGGAAATTTTACGCGAAATTGCCTTGGGTAAAACCACAAAAGAAATTGCTAATCAGCGCTTTGTAAGTTCGCATACCATTATGACACATCGTAAAAATATTTTTCGAAAACTAAATGTCAACAACATTCACGAAGCTACAAAATACGCTATGCGTGCCGGCATTGTGGATATGGCTGAATACTATATTTAATTCATAATTTATAATTCATAATTAAAGAATGAATATTGCTTCGTTATTGTCGGGTGGTGTAGATAGTTCGGTGGTGGTGCATCTGCTGAAAGAGGCGGGTTATACCCCTACACTGTTTTACATAAAAATTGGTATGGACGACGATGAGTTGTTGCATTGCACTTCGGAAGAAGATATTGAAATGGCAACACTTATTGCGCATCGCTATGGCTGCAAGCTCGAAGTAATTGATTTACACAAGGATTATTGGGATAATGTGGTGGATTATACTATCCGAAAAGTGCGTCAGGGACTTACACCAAATCCGGATGTAATGTGCAATAAACTAATTAAGTTTGGTGTATTTGAGCAGCGGGTAGGGAAGGAGTTTGACAAAACAGCCACGGGACATTACGCCACTACTTTCGAACGCGAAGGCAAAACTTATTTGGGAACTGCTAATGACCCTGTAAAAGACCAGACCGACTTTTTGGCACAAATTAACCATTTACAAGTCTCGAAACTAATGTTCCCAATTGGGCATCTAATGAAAAGCGAAGTGCGCGACATTGCTAAAAAAGCAAATCTGCCAAGCTCCAAACGACCTGATAGCCAAGGGATTTGTTTTTTAGGAAAAGTAAATTATAACGATTTTATTCGCCGATATTTAGGCGAAAAAGAAGGACCCATAGTAGAACTCGAAACCGGAAAAATACTTGGTCGTCACAAAGGATATTGGTTTCATACCGTTGGTCAGCGCAAAGGCTTAGGACTTTCGGGTGGACCGTGGTATGTAATTCGTAAAGATGTGGAAGCTAATATTGTGTGGGCTTCGAAAGGTTTCGATACCGAAACGCAATATGGTAGAGAATTTTTGATGCACGATTTTCATTTTATTACCGAAAACCCGTGGGAAAATACCGAACATGATATTACTTTTAAAATTCGCCATACGCCCGAGTTCTCAAAAGGAAAAATTATAAAAACGTCCGAAGGTTATCGCATTATTTCCAACGATAAACTTCAGGGAATTGCTCCCGGACAGTTTGGTGTGGTGTACGATGCTGATGCTAAATACTGTATTGGTAGTGGGGAAATACGTTGATTAATTCCCCTTGCTCTTATACGCTAATGCAAACATTTTCATTTGTTTAACCATAGCCACGAGTCCGTTGGAGCGGGTAGGGGAGAGGTGTTCTTTCAAACCAATTTTGTCGATAAAATAGAGTTTGGTGGTTAAAATTTCATCGGGTGTATGGCATGACATTACCTGAATTAACAACGAAACTATCCCTTTTACCAAAATAGCATCACTTTCGCCCTGAAAAGTAATAATGCCATCGTTGTATTCGGCATTTAGCCACACACGGCTTTGGCAGCCCTCAATAATATTTTGGGGTGTTTTGTGTTTTTCGTCTAATGGTTCCAACGAATTGCCCATGTCGATTAGCAACGCGTATTTATCCATCCAATCGTCGAACTGACTAAATTCTTCTACTATATTATCCTGTATTTCATTTATTTTCATATTCATTATTTTAAAAATGGAGCATGCCCCATTGCTTTTAAGACAACATTCCAATAACTCTTTTTAATGCTTCAATAAAAACGTCAATTTCATCTTTTGTATTGTAAAACGAAAACGAGGTGCGCACCGTTCCGGGTATTTCGAGTGAATCGCTGAGCGGTTGTGCACAATGATGTCCGGTGCGAACGGCAATACCTAAGCGGTCGAGCAACATTCCTACATCATAGGGATGAATATTACCAACCAAAAACGAAACTACAGCGCTTTTATCTTCGGCTTGTCCGATAATACGCATATTTTCGATTTCCAACAATCGCTTGGTGACATATTCCGTCAATTCGTGTTCGTATGCTGCAATATTCTCAATACCAATTTCTTGCACATAGCGTAACGCTTCGGCTAAAGCTGTAGAGCCAATATAGTCGGGTGTTCCGGCTTCGAATTTAAAGGGCAATTCGTTGTAAGTCGTTTTTTCGAAAGTTACCGTTGCAATCATTTCGCCACCGCCTTGGTAAGGTGGAATGGCATTCAGCCATTTTTCTTTGCCATAAAGTACGCCAATTCCAGTTGGAGCGTAGATTTTGTGTCCCGAAAAAGCATAAAAATCGGCATCCAACTCTTTTACATTCACTTGTATGTGTGGTACTGCTTGTGCGCCGTCAATCAAAACCGGAATATTTTGAGCATGTGCAATCTCAATAATTTCTTTAACAGGATTTACGGTGCCTAATACGTTGGAAACATGCGTTACCGATACAATTCGGGTACGTTCGTTCAATAGCTTTTTGTAGGCATCTAAGTCAAGAACCCCTTTTTCGTTCATTGGGATAACACGCAATTTCATTTTTTTGCGTTCGCAGAGCATTTGCCATGGCACAATATTGGAGTGGTGCTCCATAACCGAAATCACTACTTCGTCGCCTTCGTTACAAAATGCTTCACCAAACGAAAAAGCCACTAAATTTATAGCTTCGGTAGTGCCACGTGTAAATACAATTTCTTCGCGTTTTGTAGCTCCCAGAAAATCGCAAACAGCTTTTCGCGCATTCTCGTGAGCTTCGGTTGCCAGCTGACTTAAAAAATGTACACCACGGTGAATATTGGCATTCAGATGCTCATAACCATAATTTATACGGTCGAGCACGCATTGTGGTTTTTGCGTTGTGGCGCCATTGTCGAAATAAATGAGGGATTTGTTGTATATTTTCTCGTTCAAAATCGGAAATTCGGAACGAATTTTTTCTATTGTTGATTTGTCCATGTCTATCAAACCACTTGTAGGTTGTTTTTGTTTTGCAAAGGTACACTTTTTTAATGAACTTGATAATGCGATTTGAAGGTTAAAACAATTAGCTTACCGCCACTACTTTCGCGCTTCCTGCATATTTCACTTCCACGGGTTCGTCTGTAAAACCAACATTGCCAAAATCATTTTTTACCCACTCCCGCAATAGCAAAAGTTTCTGCGGGAGTTTTTATTTCAAATATTTTTGTATTTTTGAGGTTGATTTGAATAATGATTACTGGGGTGATATGAT
>DYSC01000016.1:0-22233 GCA_020726365.1 Porphyromonas sp. | reverse complement strand
CAATCCGGCACGTATTTTTGGCGGTGTGGATGCCATGAAGTTTCAATCGTGCCTAACGCTTTTTGCATCGGTAGCGCCCCATAATGAATTGTTTCGGAAAGCCTTGGAACGGTTTTATAACGGAGTAATGGATTACAAAACGGAAAGGCTGCTTGGAGAGTAAAGAAAATCAAAAAAATATGGTTAATAGAATAAAGTTGATAATTATAGCTTGGTTGTTTATTAGCATTAGTATCTATGCCCAATCTTTCCGCATCGCTACTTTTAATATCCAAAATTTTGGGCAGAGCAAAATGGCGAAAACCGATGTGGTGGATACATTGGCCATGATAGTGAGGCAGTTTGATATAGTGGCGGTACAGGAAATATCGGATATAAGCAACCAAACGGCAGGGGCATTTTTGAAAGTGGTCAATGCCGGAGGAGCGCGCTATAAACTGAGTTGCAGTGAGCGTACCGGTGTACAGCCTGACGACCGCAAAAGTGCCGAACAATATGCTTATTACTACAATAGCCGAACAGTAACGCTTACGGATGCTGCCTTGTATAAGGATGTGAACGATGATTTTCAGCGGGAGCCTTATATTGCGTCCTTTACCCGCAAGTCCGACAGTTTGACTTTTGTAGTTTGTACCATACACACAGCACCCAAACAGGCTGTAGAAGAAATTGCGGCATTGGCCAATGTGGCAAAGTGGATACCAACCCGTTTCCGCAATGCCAAACGGATTATATTCTGTGGCGATTTTAATGCCTCGTGCTCGTATGCTTCGCCTGAAGCATTGCAGGCATTAGTTATTCACAAATCGCCTTATTACTGGGTAGTGCCCGACAATGCCGATACCAACCTTGCCAAAAGTGCTTGCGCTTACGATAGGTTTGTGGTTACTGATAACCTCCGAAACTTAGTAGGTGGTTGGGAAGTGTATCGGGCTTTTAAAAGTAAGAAAGTGTCGGACCATTGGCCGGTGGTGTTGAAGATAGAAGAAGATAGAAAAAGATAGTTGGCAGCAAGGCGTCGAAGTCGACTTATATTGAGTTGGTATAGAAAAAAAGTTGCTTGACGTTATATTATCAAAAGCTACCTATTGTTTAACCTTTAAAAAATTACTGCCATGACAACTAAAAAAATCGTGAAAACAAAAATTCAACAACTCGTTGCCGAATATACCGATTATGTAACGCATTGTTACCGTACCATACATGCTAATCCGGAACTCTCGTTCGAAGAGTATCAAACATCGGCATTTGTATGTGCTGAGTTGGACAGAATGGGAATTGAATACAAAAGCGGCATTGCAGGTACAGGCATTTTAGGCATTATAAAAGGGAAAAATCCGGATAAAAAAATAATTGCATTGCGTGCCGATATGGACGCGTTACCTATTTGTGAGGCAGTGGATGTGGCTTGGAAATCGAAGAACGAAAACGTGATGCACGCTTGTGGGCACGATGCACACACGGCTTGTTTGCTGGGTGCCGCTCAAATTTTAAACGCTATTCGTCCTGATTTTGAAGGTACGGTACTACTTATTTTTCAGCCTGGCGAAGAAAAAGCTCCCGGAGGAGCACGACTAATGCTCGAGGCGGGTGTTTTTGACGAATACAAGCCCGAATTAATTTTAGCTCAGCATGTTTCGGTCGATTATCCTACGGGAACTATGGGGTTTCGTTCGGGTAAAATTATGGCTTCGGCTGACGAAATACATGTGAAAGTGCATGGAAAAGGAGGTCATGGAGCATTGCCGCATTTGGTAAACGATACGGTGTTGGCCACAGCGCAAACATTGGTGTCGCTGCAACAGGTGAAAAGTCGCCTATGCCATCCGCTTACACCTATGGTGCTCACATTTGGAAAATTAATAGCCGCCGGCGCGCAAAATGTGATACCGTACGAAGTACAGCTTTCGGGCACGTTTCGAACAATGGACGAAGCGTGGCGCGAAAAGGCAAAACAGCATATACAGCGCATTATTACCGAAACAACGGCTGCTCACGGTTGTACTGCCGAAATTAACATTCCCGATGGCTATCCATGCGTTGTAAATGACGAACAAATAACTTCGCAAGCCCAAAGTTTTGCTGCCGATTGGGTGGGAGAGAAGCAGGTGGTTGAATTAGAAATGCGCATGACCTCCGAAGATTTTGCATTTTTCACACAACAGTATCCAGCTACTTTTTACCGCTTTGGGGTGAAAGGTGAAAAAAATAGAAATACAGGCGGACTTCACAGTGCCGATTTTGTGATTGACGAGAACGCGTTGTCGATTGGTTTTGGTGGAATGGCATGGTTAGCGTATCGGTTTTTAAATTTGTAATTGTTAAATTCTTATAATTTTCATAGAAATTATGTAGTTGTACTGAAACAACAATATTCCTAATTAATTTTTTGCTATATTTGACGCTGAAATTACTACAAATTGAACAAAATTACAAAAAGAAGATGGTTTTCGACAAAGAAATGATGGAGCAGCTCTATGCTGCATTGCCCGCAAAAATTGAGAATGTTAAGCGTATTTTACAACGTCCATTAACATTGACTGAGAAAATTCTGTATGCTCATTTGGCTAAAGATGAGGTGATTAAAAGTTATGAACGTGGCGTTGATTATGTGAATTTTTCGCCCGATCGTGTTGCTATGCAGGATGCTACGGCGCAAATGGCTTTGTTGCAGTTAATGAATTCGGGTCGTCAAAAAGTGGCTGTACCTTCTACCGTTCATTGCGACCACCTTATACAAGCACATGTGTCGGCTGCTGTCGATCTTGCTACGGCCAACGATACCAACAGCGAAGTGTACGATTTTCTGAGTGCTGTTTCGAATAAATTTGGCATTGGTTTTTGGAAACCGGGTGCGGGAATTATTCACCAAGTGGTATTGGAAAATTATGCTTTTGCTGGTGGAATGATGGTGGGTACCGATTCGCACACTGTAAATGCAGGTGGTCTTGGAATGATTGCCATAGGTGTAGGTGGAGCTGATGCTGTGGATGTTATGGCAGGTTTGCCGTGGGAACTTAAAATGCCAAAACTGATAGGTGTTAAACTGACCGGAAAAATGTCGGGTTGGACTTCAGCCAAAGATGTAATTTTAAAATTAGCCGGAATACTAACTGTGAAAGGCGGCACAAACGCCATTATTGAGTATTTTGGCGAAGGAACGGAGACGATTTCGGCAACCGGAAAAGGAACCATTTGTAATATGGGTGCCGAAGTAGGTGCTACAACTTCTATTTTCCCATTCGATAGCAAGTCCGTAGCTTACCTCAATGCCACAGGTCGTACTGAAATTGCTGCCATTGCACAACAAAATATTGCTCATTTGCAAGCCGATGCGGAAGTAGTAGCAGAACCCGAAAAATATTACGACCGAATTATTGAAATCAACCTGAGCGAACTCGAACCGCATGTAAACGGACCATTCACACCCGATTTGGCTTATCCGATTTCGGAATTTGGCAAAATTGTCAAAGAAAAAGGCTATCCACAAAAAATGGAAGTGGGACTGATAGGTTCGTGTACCAACTCGTCGTACGAAGATTTGACGCGTGCAGCTTCGATTGTAAAAAAGGCAAAAGAAGATGGACTGAAAGTACAGGCACAATTTATTATCAATCCGGGCTCGGAACAGGTACGTTTCACGGCCGAACGTGATGGTATTTTAGGTGAATTCGAATCGGTGGGTGGTGTGGTTATGGCCAATGCCTGCGGACCTTGTATCGGACAGTGGAAACGCAATATTGATGTTCCCGATCGTTCGAATTCGATTATTACTTCGTTTAACCGAAATTTCGCCAAGCGTGCCGACGGCAATCCAAACACACATAACTTTATTAGTTCACCCGAAATTGTGGCAGCATTGACCATTGCCGGCGATTTGTGTTTCAATCCACTGAAAGATACACTTACCAACGAAAAAGGTGAACAAATTAAATTAGCTGAACCCAAAGGTTTTGAGCTCCCGATACGAGGTTTTGCGGTAGAAGATGCCGGATATATTGCTCCTGTTGTTGATGGAAGTAAAGTGGAAGTGAAAATTAGCGGCGATTCGAATCGCCTGCAAGAGTTGGCACCTTTTGCGCCTTGGAATGGTAGCGATTATATAGAACAACCCTTGTTGATAAAAGTAAAAGGGAAATGTACCACCGATCACATTTCGATGGCTGGTCCGTGGTTGAAATTCCGTGGTCATTTGGATAATATTTCGGATAATATGTTGATTGGAGCGGTAAATGCTTTCAACGATAAAACCAATTCGGTACTCGACCCTTCGACCGGCGAATACAGTGTAGTACCTGCATTAGCCCGCAAATACAAGGCGCAGGGAATAGGTTCAGTAGTGGTTGCAGAGGAAAACTACGGTGAAGGATCGAGCCGCGAACATGCAGCTATGGAACCACGTTTTCTGAATGTAAAAGCAATTCTTGTAAAATCGTTTGCCCGTATTCACGAAACAAATCTGAAAAAGCAAGGTATGTTGGCATTGACTTTTGCCGACAAGAATGATTACGAAAAAGTACGCGAAGATGATAAAATAAGCATTCTGGGATTAACTACTTTTACCTCAGGTAAAAATTTAGTAATAAAATTAAATCATACTGATGGAACAAGTGAACAATTTGAAGCTGTTCACACTTATAATGATGCACAGATTGAATGGTTTAGAGCAGGGAGCGCCTTAAATGGATTAAAAAAATAGAAGATTTATTATAAAACAAGCAAAAAAGTGATTTTTTATGGAAAGAGATTTTTTAATTTACAAATTGTCTGAAACGATAAAATCTACAAGTCGTATCGACAAAGAATTATTTACGCAATTCAATGTGAAACGCGGTTTACGTAACGACGACCATTCAGGAGTCTTGGTTGGATTAACAAAAGTAGGCGATGTTGTAGGATACGAAAAATTACCCGAAGGTGGTTTAAAAGCAGTTCCCGGAAAATTATTTTACCGTGGCATTGATGTTGAAGATTTGGTTCATGGTTTGCAAAAGGAAAACAGGTTAGGATTTGAGGAAACAGCCTTTTTGTTGCTTTCTGGATATCAGCCAGATGCCGAGGAGTTAAAACTTTTTTCTTCAATTTTAAATCAGGGTATGGCTTTGGATAAAAAAGCCACTATGAATATTATTGAATTGGAAGGAGTTGACATTATGAATATTTTAGCTCGTAGTGTGCTCGAAATGTATACTTTTGACGACAAAGCTAATGATATTTCAAGGGATAATCTTATTCGTCAATCAATTGATTTAATCGCTAAATTCCCTACCATAATAGCTTATGCTTTTAATATTTACCGCCATAGCTATGCCGGTCGTGTTCTACATATTCGTCATCCAAAAGAAAATGTTTCGATAGCTGAAAACTTTTTATACATGATGAAGGGCTCAGACAATTATACCGAATTGGAAGTCAGAATTTTAGATTTATTACTTATTCTTCATGCAGATCATGGTGGAGGTAATAATTCAACATTCACGGTACGTGTAATTAGCTCAACCTTAACTGATACTTATTCGGCAATTGCAGCTGGAATTGGGTCGTTAAAAGGTCCTTTGCATGGTGGTGCTAATATTCAAGTTAATAAGATGTTTGATCATTTGAAAACAAGCATTAAAGATTGGACGAATGTAAAGGAGATAGATGCTTATCTTAAAAAAATGCTAAATAAAGAGGCCTATAATAAAACAGGACTTATTTATGGTATTGGTCATGCTGTTTATACTATTTCCGATCCACGTTCATTGTTGTTAAAAGAAATGGCTCGCTCTTTGGCTTTGGAAAAAGGAATAGAAAAGGAATTTGCATTTTTGGAATTGCTCGATGAACGTGCGGTGAATGCTTTTATGACCTTCAAAGGGGATGGTATTGGAAAACAGGTTTGTACAAATGTTGACTTCTATTCAGGTTTTGTGTACGAAGCAATTGGATTACCAACCGAAGTGTTTACTCCATTGTTTGCCATGGCTCGAATTACTGGATGGGCTGCGCACCGTATTGAAGAATTAAATTTTGCAAGCAAACGAATTATTCGTCCTGCTTATAAAAATGTAGGTGTACGCAAACAATTTGTTCCGTTAGATAAAAGATAAAAATAAACTTAGACGACAGACAACAGACGACAGTAGCTTGATATTCAATCTTTATTATGTTGTCTGCTGTATATAAAATTTATGCAAAAAATTAAAGTAACAAATCCCGTTGTAGAATTAGATGGCGATGAAATGACCCGTATTATCTGGTCGTTTATCAAAGAACAATTAATTCTACCTTACCTCGAATTGGATATTAAATATTACGATTTGGGAATGGAAAACCGTGATGCTACCAACGATGAAGTAACTATTGAAGCTGCAAATGCTATTAATAAATACAATGTTGGCATAAAATGCGCCACCATTACGCCCGATGAAGCACGCGTAAAAGAATTTGGATTGAAGAAAATGTGGAAATCGCCAAATGGTACACTTCGTAATATTATTGGTGGAACCGTTTTTCGTGAGCCAATTATCTGTTCGAATGTGCCGCGCTTAGTTCCTGGTTGGACACAACCTATAGTTATTGGCCGTCATGCTTTTGGCGATCAGTATAAAGCTACCGATGTGGTTATAAAAGGAAAAGGTAAATTGACCATGACTTTTACAAACGAAAACGGCGAAACCCAACAATGGGAAGTGTACGATTTTAAAGGCGATGGCGTGGCTATGGGTATGTACAACACCGATGCGTCGATTTACGGATTTGCTCAGTCGTCGTTTCAGGTAGCATTAGAAAAGAAATGGCCTTTGTATTTGTCAACCAAAAATACTATTCTGAAAGCGTACGATGGTCGTTTTAAAGATATTTTTCAGGAAGTATACGAAAAAGAATTTAAAGCTAAATTCGAAGCGGCTGGCATTGTGTACGAACATCGCTTGATTGACGACATGGTGGCTTCGGCTCTGAAATGGAATGGCGGATTTGTGTGGGCTTGTAAAAACTACGATGGAGATGTGCAATCCGATACTGTAGCTCAGGGCTTTGGATCGCTGGGGCTAATGTCGTCGGTGCTGGTAACGCCCGATGGGAAAACGGTGGAGGCAGAAGCTGCTCACGGAACTGTAACACGACATTATCGTCAGCATCAACAGGGAAAAGAAACATCAACCAATCCGATTGCTTCCATTTTTGCATGGACACGTGGTTTGATGCACCGAGGTAAATTGGATAACAATGCCGAATTGGTAAATTTCTGTGAGAAGTTGGAGCAGGTATGTGTTGAAACAGTTGAAGCCGGCGAAATGACTAAAGATCTTGCTATGCTGGTTCACGGCGATAATATCAGTCGTGCGGATTATCTGAACACACAGGACTTTTTGGCTGCTATCAAACGAAATTTGGATAAAAAATTAGCTTGATAGAGAATTTAAGTAAGCTAACAAAAAAGCCCTGTGAATTTGATTTCACAGGGCTTTTTGCTTAAATTTTCGCTTTATTAAATTTCCTAAACTGTTTTTTTTGTAGCCTATTATATATCGGAAAGATTCAAATTTCGAGTCATAATAAGTTAATTTTATGCACTACATAACATTTGCAATGAATAAATTTATATCCATTTTTTTTAATTGAGATTTTATTTCGGAGGGAATTCCATTGTCGGTTACAACAGTATGAATTTTGTTTACAGGAGCAATAAAAGCAAAACTGCGTTTCTCGAATTTAGTAGAGTCAAGTACAGCAATAGTTTCTTTTGCCATAGCCATCATTGTTTGATTTATATTAGCTTCTTCGATGTTTGGAGTGGTAACACCTTCTTTGATGTTGAAACTATCTACACCTAAAAATAATTTATCACAATAAAATAATTTTAAAGTAGATTCTGCAATTGGGCCAACCGTAGATGTAGAAGATTCTCTTACATGTCCTCCCAGAAGTATAACTGTAAACCTTTTGTAATTAGATAGTTCCAAGGCAATGTTAATTGCATTGGTTATTATGGTTAAGTTATTAAAATTATGTAAGTTTTTAGCAAGCTCAAGTGTAGTTGTGCCAGAGTCGATAATAATAGTATCGTTTTCTTTAATCAAAGTCGCAGCTAATTCTCCGACAGCTCTTTTTTCTTTCGTGTTAAACATTTGCTTCACTTTAATAGCAGTATCATCGCCAAGCTTCATTTCAGGCAGACGAATTGCACCACCTCTGACGCGTAAAAGTAAATTTCTTCGTTTCAATTCGTTTAAATCTTTTCGAATAGTAACTTCTGAAATATCCAGTTTTTTACTTAGTGTTGTAACAGAAACCTCTGAACTTTCATTTAATGCTTGTAAGATTAATGCTCTTCTTTCTTTTGTTGAAGTGAATGTTTCCATATTGTTGTGTATTTTTAATTAGTCATTAAAAACAATCATATTTGTTGTTTCGAAGTTGTTTCGAATGTCTTTCGATAATTATTTCTAAAAATTAATATCGGCACAAAAATAATGACAATATTTTGAATATACAATTTTTTTCAACTAAAATATTGTAGTTTCGAAATATATCGAAATGTTTTATTGTGCCATAATATGTTGTTAAGTAAATGAATATGTGATACATATAAGTTTAGTCATTAAAGTATGTTATACAACATATATTGTTGATGTTTCGATTGTTTCAAGAGTGTTTAATTTTGCATTAAAATTAATACAATAGAATCATTAGTAAATATACATATTAAAATTCAGAAGGATATGCAGTCGAACACTTTAAGGGAAATTAGTCAACAGCCAGCTATGTGGTTGAAAGAGTATCAATTAATTGTAAATGAACAAGAAAAAATAAAATTGTTTGTTTCGAAGTATATGCTTCATAATGAATACGAAATTATTTTAACTGGAGCAGGAACTTCTGCATATATTGGCGATGCTTTAGCGATGATTCTTCCGAAAAATGGGTTTACGAACTGTAAGGCCGTATCAACAACTGATTTAGTTACGCATCCTGAATCGTTCTTATCAACGAAAAAGAAAGTGGTACTAATTTCATTTGCTCGCTCGGGTAACAGCCCTGAGAGTATTGGGACAGTTAATATTGCTAACGAAATATGCGATAATATTGTACATATTTTCATTACTTGCAACAAAGATGGAGAATTAGCTAAAATGGCTAATCCAAACAACACTTTATTGCTTCTTTTGCCACCCGAAACGAATGACGTGAGTTTGGCAATGACAAGTAGTTTTTCGACTATGATGCTGGCTTGTTTACTTGTTATGAATATTTTTAAAATTGAAGATCAATTAGCTCATGTTCAAAGTTTAAGTAGGAATACACAAAATATCCTCGACAATTATGCATCGAAATTAAAGGAAATTGCGGAACGTCAATTTAAACGTGCAATTTTTCTTGGTTCAGGAGAGTTAAAGGGTATAGCTGAGGAGTGCCATTTGAAGTTACAAGAACTTACAGATGGTAATGTAATTTGCAAATATGAATCTTTTATGGGATTTAGGCATGGACCGAAAGCAGTTATTAATGAACGAACAATTCTGATTTATTTATTTTCGGATGATGACTACGTATTTCAATACGAAAAAGATTTAGTAGAACAGATAAATTCAAACAATCAGGTTGTTGCGCAAATAGCAGTATCGCAATCGAAAGTTGAATTTAAAGATTTAAAATTTGATTTAGAAGTGGTTATTAATAATGATTTTTCTGTAACGAGTGAATATGATAGCATATCTTATGTGTTAGTGGGTCAGCTACTTGGGTATTATAAATCGATGGCACTTGGTTTAAATCCAGATAATCCTTCTATTTCGGGCAATATTTCGAGGGTTGTCGAAGGGGTAACTATTTATAAAAATGAATTGCAAAAACAAACTGTATAATAGCGAAGAAAATGGCAAAAACTGAGTATATTTTAAGCAAGATAGAAGAATTAGATGCGAATACGGGTGTAAAACGCACTTTATTTGCAGTATGTCCCAACTCAATGGCGGTGATAAAGGCAGCATTTCGTGCCGCAAAAAGAAATAATGCTCCCATAAAATTTGCAGCCACTTTAAACCAGGTGGATGGTGACAGAGGTTATACTGGGTTGAACCAATTTGAATTTACAAAATTGGCTAAATTAACAGCTGATGAAATTAATTACAAAGGCGATTATATTATTGCAATTGACCATGGCGGTCCATGGTTGAAGGACAAACAAAACGTAGAGAAATGGGATTTGGGCAAGGCAATGTCTGCCGTAAAAAAATCTTTTGAAGATGCGGTAGCTGCTGGTTATGATTTAATTCATGTTGATCCAACCGTAGATATTTTCTTAGCCAAAGGCGAAGCAATTGATATTAAAGTAGTTGCAAAACGTACCGTTGAACTTATACTTCACACCGAAACCTATCGAAGAAAAAACAATATTGCTCCCATTTCTTATGAAGTAGGTACAGAAGAAGTACATGGTGGTTTGGCAGATGAAAGTACATTTGATACCTTTATCGAGGAGTTGAAAAAGGGGTTGGCAAATGTTGGATTGGCAGATGTTTGGCCCTGCTTTATAGTTGGTAAAGTAGGAACTGACTTGCACACCACTACCTTCGACCAAGATGTTGCACGAAAACTTACCGCAAAAGTAAAGCCACTTGGAAGCTATATTAAAGGTCATTATACTGATGGTGTTACAAACCCACAAGATTATCCATTGTGTGGAATGGGTGCAGCAAACATAGGACCAGAATTTACAATTAGCGAATATGATGCTTTGATCGAATTGGAACAAGAAGAAGCAAAACTATTTGAAAATGGAAAAATTGCTGTACTTTCGCACATGAAAGATACATTGTGGAAAATGGTTTATCAATCAAATCGTTGGAAAAAATGGTTGCAATCTGATGAAGCAGGTAAAGATTTTAGTGAAATAAGTATCGAAAGACAAAATTGGCTGGTTCAAACTGGTTGTCGTTATATTTGGCAGGAGCCAGAAGCTTTGGCAGCTCGCTATAAACTGTATGAAAATTTAAAAAGAGCTGGTATAAGTGCCGAAGAAGTTGTTCTTGGTAGGATTGAACATGACATGGATAAATATTTTTATGCATTTAATCTCGTAAATTTAAACGATTTTTTGAAATGAAAAAATTTGATGTAGTTGCCATAGGTGAATTAAATGTAGATTTAATTCTGAACGGAATAGAAAATGAAGTAGAAGTTGGAAAAGAAATTTTTGCAAAAGAAATGTTGTTGACTTTGGGTAGTTCTACTGCAATTTTTGCTGCTAATGTTTCTTCATTAGGATCCAATACTGCTTTTGTAGGTATGATTGGTAAAGATAGTTTTGGCGAATTGGTAAAAAGCAGTTTGTTGAGCAAAGCAGTAAGTACCGAATTTATTATCGAAACAGAAAAATTTGCCACAGGTGCTACAGTAGGGTTAAATTATGGAGAGGACAGAGCCATGGTAACTTATCAAGGACCCATGGATGTGATGACGTTCAACGATATTGACCCATCAGTTTTTGATCAAACCAAACACATTCATTTGTCTTCAGTATTTTTTCAAGCAGGATTAAAAAAGGACTTGGTAAAAATATTAAAATTTGCCGCCGAAAAAGGGGTTACAACATCTCTTGATGTTCAATGGGATCCAAGCGAGCAATGGGATTTTGATTACAAAGAAATACTTCCCTATGTAACTGTTTTTATTCCTAACGAAACGGAAATTACTTTGCTAACTCACTCTCAAACTTTGGAGGAAGCCATTGAAAAAGTAAAACCATTGATCAATATTTGTGCTATAAAACAGGGAAACAAAGGCTCTTTATTATTGGTGAAAGATGGTACAAATCATTTCCTAGAATCATTTCTCAATACACAAGTAGTAGATGCTATTGGAGCTGGAGATAGTTTTAATTCTGGATTTATCTATCAATTTGTGAAAGGTGGAAGTCCGAAAGAATGTCAGCGTTTTGGAAATTTAATGGGAGCAATTAATACCACTTCAGCAGGTGGAACGGGTGCATTTGTATCCAAAGCAGTAGTTGTACAACTAGCAAAAGATAAATTTAGTCAAACGATAACATTATGACCTTACAAGAAAAACTTCAACAGTGTAGAAATGATAAAACAGCGTTGTTAGCAACCAACTTTTATAATTTCGAAACTTTGCAAGCAGTATTATTAGCAGCTTCGGTAAACAATTCACCTGTTTTGCTTCAACTTACCAAATCTTCTATTGATTATATGGGTTTGAAAATGGCAGTAGCAATGGCTCGACAGGGTTTGGCTGATTATAATTTAACTGGTTGGGTACATTTGGATCATGGTAATTCTGTGGAATTAGTACAAAGTTGTTTGGATGCAGGGTTCGATTCGGTGATGATTGATGCCAGTGAAAAACCGTTGGACGAAAATATCGCAACAACTTCGAGAGTGGTAGAAATTGCCAGAAAATACGGTGCTAATGTGGAAGCTGAATTGGGCTTTATAGCCAAATTAGGACAGAGTCAAGAGGGTGCTTACACCACAGCTGACGAAGCAACCAAATTTGTATCGGCAACTGGTGTTGATGCATTAGCAATTGCAATTGGGTCGGCTCATGGGTTTTATAAATCGGCTCCACATTTGAATATCGACCGCTTAAAAGAGATTCACGAGGCAGTGTCAACAGTTTTGGTTTTGCATGGCAGTTCAGGTATTCCTCACGACATGGTTCAGGAAGCCATTCGAAATGGAATTTCGAAAGTAAACTTAGCCACTGAGATTAAAGATAATTTTATGCGTTCGCTGAAAGGAATATTATTAAATTCAAATGAAATTGATTTACGCAAAGTATTTCCACAGGCAACTCAGATTGTAAAACAACTTTTGATTGAAAAATATAAAATGGTTAGCTTCGGATAGAATCGTAGAAAACTGAAAAGTTATCGAATTTTTCATATCAACTGATAAATTATAAAAAATAAATGACAAATACAGATATTTGGGTTATTGTAGCCTTTATTTTATTAATAGTAGTAATAGGTTTATCTTTTTCAAAAACATCAGGAAAAGATATGAGATCATTTTTTGCTGCCGGAGGTGAAGTCCCTTGGTGGATAAATTCTTTATCTCTTTTTATGGGATTTGTTTCCGCTGGTACTTTTGTTGTGTGGGGCTCTATCGCCTATTCATCGGGCTGGGTAGCCATAAGTATACAATGGACTATGCTTGTAGCTGGCTTGTTGGTTGGATTAATTACAGCTCCAAAATGGCACAAAACAAAATCGTTGACAGCAGCAGAATTTATTACCAATCGATTGGGTGATAGTGTTCAGAAAAAATATTCCTATTTGTATCTGGCTGTGATGATTTTTATGACCGGCACTTACCTTTATGCCGTTGGGCGTATTCTTCAGGTGTCATCGGGCTTATCATTAGAAATGAGCATAATAGGGCTTGGACTGATGGTAATTGTTTATACCACAGTTGGAGGATTATGGGCGGTAGTTGTGACCGATGTACTTCAATTTGTGATACTTATTGCGGCTACGTTAATTCTTTTCCCACTTTCGCTTTCCAAAGCAGGTGGAATAGGCGAGTTTGTAAAATCTGCTTCGAGTGAAGGATTAATGCAGTTTACAAGCCACGAATACACCTGGACATTTTTAATTGCATTTGCTCTGTATAATTTTTTTTATTTGAGCGGACAATACGGTTTTGTACAACGATATACAAGTGTAAAAACACCAAAAGATTCCCGAAAAGTAGGATTTATGTTTGGTGCACTTTATATTATACTTCCATTAATTTGGATGATCCCCCCCATGATTTACCATATAATTAATCCGGGTTTGGTAGGCTTACAAAGCGAAGGAGCATATCTTATGATGTGTAAGGAAGTACTTCCTGCTGGAATGCTTGGATTAATGCTAATTGCTTTAATAATGGCTTCAAATAGCTCTTTACAGGGAGTTCTGAATATTTCATCGGGAGTTATTACAAACGATCTTTTTAAACGCATGTATCCCGATAGTTCAGAAAAAAAGCTTTTGTTTGTTGCCAAAATTGCTAATTTGTTTTTTGGTATTTTAATGATAGTTTTGGCTTTGTTAGTTCCTTATATGGGTGGTGCTACCGCGGTAGTTATCAGCATTGGTTCCTTAACAGGTGCGCCAATGTATTTGCCAATTTTGTGGTCATTATTTTCAAAAAGACAAAATGGGAAAAGTGCAATAACGATTACAATTATTTCATTAATCTCAATGTTTGCTCTTAAATTTTTATTGCCAATCGTTAATGGTTACTCCATGCCTATGGAATGGGAAATGGGTTGGAGTATAATAATACCATCAATAGCCATTATCGTATCTGAATTTTGGCTTAAATCAACTAATTATAATAATCAAGCTTACAATCAATATATTAGCTCACAAACTGTCAAAGCGAGTGAAAATGTAGGTAACTCAAAGGAAGCACAAGCTGAAAATAAACAAGGAATTCGCATGATAGGGTTTGGAATTGCAGTTACAGGGATAATAATTGCGATTTTAGGAGTTTTGGATGCTTCGGGTAGAGAATATGTAATTGGTATTGCGTCAGTATTGATATTGTTAGGGGGTTCAATATTTATTAAATCTATAAAAAAATAATCGATGTTACACGATAACGAGAATAATAAAAGACAAAACAAACAAGAAATATTTCATAGCGACTTTGTTGTTGTTGGAGGCGGATTGGCAGGAGTCGGTGCGGCTGTTACAGCAGCCCGCAACGGCACAAAAGTGGTTTTAATTCAAGACCGTCCGGTGCTGGGAGGCAATGCATCCAGCGAAGTGCGTATGTGGATTATGGGAGCAACATCGCATGGTGGCAATAACAACCGTTGGTCGCGCGAAGGTGGATTGTTTAACGAAATATTACTCGATAATTTATATCGGAATAAAGAAGGTAACTCTATATTATTTGATACCATTTTATTAGAGAAAGTAATTGAAGAGCCGAATATTACCTTGTTGCTCAATACAATGGTTTTTGATGTTGCAAAAAAAGACGATGAAAATATTTCTTCCATAAAAGCTTTTAATTCGCAAAACTCCACCGAATACATTGTTGAAGGAAAACTATTTTGCGATGCTTCGGGTGATGGTATTTTAGGTTATCAAGCTGGTGCGCAGTTCCGAATGGGAGCCGAAACCAAAGATGAATTTGGTGAATTATTTACGCCTACCGAAGAATATGGTGGTTTACTGGGACATACTATTTATTTTTTCAGTAAAGATGCCGGTAAACCAATCAAATACGTAGCTCCTAGTTTTGCCTTAAAAGATATTGAAACTAAAATTCCTCGTTATGGAAATATAAGTTCAACCGACCAAGGCAATGTTTTTTGGTGGTTCGAGTACGGTGGACGCATGGATACGATTCACCAATCGGAAGAAATAAAAATGGAATTGTGGAGCATCGTGTATGGCGTATGGGATTATTTGAAAAATTCGGGTAAATTTCCCGAAACTGAAAATTTGACTTTGGAATGGGTGGGTCCCGTACCAGGTAAACGTGAAAGCCGCCGTTTTGACGGTCATTATATGCTTACACAGCAAGACATAGTAGAACAACGTTCACATTATGATGCCGTTTCTTATGGAGGTTGGGCAATTGATTTGCATCCAGCCGAAGGTATTTATTCGGCAAAAGATGGCTGCAATCAATATCATTCAAAAGGGATTTACGATATTCCATACCGCGTTTTTGTAAGTAAAAACATTAAGAACCTTTTTGTTGCCGGTAGATTAATATCAGCTTCGCACGTAGCTTTTGGTAGTACGCGTGTAATGGCCACTACGGCTCACGGCGGTCAGGTAGTGGGAATGGCTGCTGCTCTTTGTCTTGAAAATAATTTGCAACCTGCCGATTATATTGATGCGAAAAAAGTTAAATCCTTGCAGCAAGAATTAAATCTTACCGGACAGAGCATACCAGCCGTACCGATTTCGAAAGAGGGAAATATGGCTGCCGAAGCAAAAATTCAAGGTTCATCTGAACTTAATATGGATAAAATTGAATTCAATGGAACTTGGCTGGCTTTAGAAAACTCTGCTTCTCAAATATTACCATTGCGCAAAGATACAAACTATAGTTTTGAAGTTGAAGTAGATGCCCAAAAGGAAACACTTTTAGAAATTGAATTGCAAATAAGTTTGAAACAACAAAACTTTACACCGGACAAATTAATTGAACGTAGAAAATTTTTATTGAGAGAAGGTGTTCAAAAATTAGATTTTACCTTTAAAAAGACTTTGGCTGTTGACCAATTTGCTTTTCTTATTTTTAGAGAAAACAGCGATGTAAAAATTCGTTGCAGTGAGCAACGCGTTACAGCTACAGTTTCTACTTTCAATAAAATAAATAAAGCAGTTAACAATTACGGTAAACAAACACCACCAGAAAATAGCGGATTTGAAAGTTTTGAGTTTTGGACACCCGAGCGTCGTCCCTCCGGACAGAATATAGCCATGACCATTAGCCCCGCATTATCCGATTATTCGGCAACGAATATTATCAATGGTTTTGTGCGCCCGTATATTAGACCCAATGCATGGGTGGCTGATTTTGAAGATACACAGCCAACTTTGAATTTTGAATGGGATACTGAAAAATTCATTCATTCAATCACTTTATTTTTGGATGCAGATTATGATCATCCCCTCGAAAATGTAAATTGGGATCACAAAGAATATGTAATGCCGGTTATGTTGCGGAATTACAAAATAGTGGACGACAAAGAGAATGTTATTTACGAAAAAACTGATAACTATCAGGCAATTAACAAAATAACGTTTGATGAAGCAGTAAACACTAAAAGTCTGAAAGTGATTTGTGAACATCCTTCCGACCAAGTGCCAGCATCTATTTTTCAAATTATTGTAAATTAATTATTGATGAAAAAGTTTTTGATTTTAATCTTATTATTTTGGGTTGGTTTAGCGGCTTATGCTGTTAAACCAACACCAGTAATTGAAAATACCGCGTATAGAATAAGCATTCCAGTGGATTTCAGTAAAAATCCGCGCTTCATTGTAACTCAAAAATCATCCAATTTGGTGCGTGAAATTCGACCTGAAGTAAGAGTTGCTTTTTCAGGTTCAGATCCTAAAATCATTCCCGTTAGAGTAGATAAATATGATGGGGTAATTGCATGGAAAACTACAAAAGGAGAGATTACCGATGTTTTCAAAATGGAGGGTGAAAATTTAACAGCAAATGCTTACTCTTTGGTTAGTAATAAATTAGTATTCAGCTTTAATAAAGGTAAATTCGCTAAAGTTAGTCTTGAAGTAGAATTAGCTCAAAATGGGAGTGAATCGCCCTCGTTTGTAATGAAAATGAATCCTGTAAAAACTGGATATTTCTCACTTGGATTTGTAGGAATTGCAGAAACCAATCCCGAAAAAATAGATTTTCTTTATCAACCACTTGTCTGGTCGTGGAGGAGGTTTCCTTCTCAAAGTTGTCAAACAGAAGAAGCTTTTTGCACAACAGCAGCTACCTTTATTAATACCAATAACTTTACCGAAGGTATTGCACCCGCTCCTGAAATGATTCCTTACAGATTTGCGTTGGCAACCAATTGGAATAATAAAAATGGTAATTTAATAGGCGAAGGTTTTGAATATTCCAATCTGAAAGGCAATAGTTTATTTGGGTTGAGTGTGCGAAACTCCAATGGAAAAGCTCAGCCAATGCTATTTGCACCATTATTGGGAGGCGAAAATTCTAAAATGAAAGTAGGACAAAAATTTAGTTTTACATGTAAATACTTGCTTACTTCAGGCGATTGGATTAAGGGTACAGATTACCTTTTAAAAGACATTGCCAATTATAAAAATGAACGTCAGAACGGTACTTGTTCGCTCAATCAAACTTTGGAGAATATGATAAGTTTTGGAATGAACGACCGTTTGAGTGGGTGGAACGAGGAATACAAAGCATTTGATTATAGGTTCGATGCGCCCGGAACAGTAAAAATGGTTTCGGCATTGCACGCTTTGGGAATTGCATTGACTACCGGTGATAATGAAATTTATAAACGAAGAGCTTTACCACTTATAGAGTATGAAATGTCGCATAAGAAATTTCTTTTTGCCATCGATACACTTCAGCACATGCAGTTTACCTCTCACGAAATAGATGGCCCGGCTTGCGAAGTGGGAGAATTATCAGGGCTGTATTTATTAACTGGAAAAAGTACTTCCGCCTTTGTCAAGGAGTCGGATAGAATTTTTGGCAAAGCACGTCAATTGAATTTACAGACTGTTTCGAGTGGTGCTTCTTGGCAAAATTACATTGCTAAGTATCGAATTTCTGCTGATACTAAAGATTTGGAACAGGCTGAAAAGGGTGCTAATTCATATATAGACAAAATGTTACTGAATTACTCCAACAAATTTGTTTCAAGTTTAGACCCAACCGATACAGTACCCTTTTTCCAAATCGAATTTACAACGAACATTTACGATTTGTTTGAATTGTACGAAATTACACACAAACAAAAATATTTGGATGCAGCACATTTGGGAGCGCGTCAGTTTTTATTATGGAACAGAAGCAATCCAATAGCTCCCGATTCGGCTATTACCGTAAACAATGGCGATTCGGTTTCGGGTATATTCTACGGACGCCGCGAAGGAATTAACAGTGAGCAGTTTGTCCCAGGCGATTACACCTCACGACTTGCTGAACAGAAAATTCCGGCTTGGCGCACTTCGTTGGTAGGTACTTTCCCCGAAACTCCTCTAACTTACATTTGGGGTCCGATAATGCTGGCACATCACGCTTCGTGGTTTTTGCGAATTGCAGCATTGACAGGCGATAAATTATTGGCCGATGCCGCTTACAATGCAGTTATTGGCAGGTATGCAAACTTTCCGGGTTACTATTTTACATCGTTGCATACCAATGTTTATCAGTTGGAAGATTATCCGCTGAAAGATTATTACGATATAAAATACAATGCCATTTTTTACAATCATTTGTGGCCACACATTGCTTTGATTAACGATTTTATTGTGAGCGATGCCTATTATCGTTCGGGAAAACAAATTGATTTTCCATCGGTTTATGCGCCCGGCTATGCATTTTTGACCAGCAAGGTTTATGGCGCTGAAAAAGGGAAAATTTTTGGTAACGATAACATTCAACTTTGGATGCCTCTCAAATCGCTGAAAACCTGCAATGTAGCTATCAATCATTTGTTTGGAATAGCGCAGGATGGACTTTATTTGGTGCTAATGAACACTTCCAACACGGAACAAAATTCCGAAATTCAACTAAATCAGGATGTTGTAGCTTATGATTCAGACAAGGAATATTCAACGGTAATATACACGGCTGATGGAAAAACTCAAGCAGGTTTAGGAATGATAAATGGTAAAATTTCGACTAATATTCCCGCTCAATCGTTGGTGGTGGTGAAGGTCAATGATTTGATAATTAAAACGTTGTTTTCCGAAATGAATGAGGTTAATACAACATCGTTCATCAATAGTTTTTTCAGAAAAGATACCAACACGCCAACAATGGGAACCATTACCGGAATGCTTATCAATTTATTGGAAAAGAAAACTGATGCTTATATTTATTCCAACGTGAACGAAACAAAAATACGAAAAGCAGTTTTGAAATATAAAACCGGTAACGGCGATTGGCAGGAAAAATCGGATGCTATCTATCCGTTTGAATTCAGCATTCCGTTGGAATCAGCAAATCAGCCATTGACTTTCAAATGGATTTCCGATGGCGCAGATGGAAAAACCACTGAAAGTGAGGAATTTAGTTTGGAAAATAAGTAAAAAGTTTACAATTACCATTATGTATTTATTGAAAAAATATAGCATCAATTCAGTATTATCAGCCCTGATTTTATTGCTGATACTCACTGTTGATACACAAAAGTTAAATGCTTCGGTACAAGCTACTTTTTATGTGTCGCCTAAGGGTAATGATGCCAATGTTGGAAGTAAAGCACAGCCTTTTGCCACTATCGCCAAAGCTCAACAAGCTGTTGCTGCGATGAATAAAAACATGACAGGTGATATTGTGGTATATCTGCTGGGCGGAAATTATACCGCAACATCTCAAGTAAATTTGGGATTTGATGATTCCGGCACAAACGGTCATTATGTTCGATATACAAATTATCGAAACGAAAAACCGGTTATTTCATGCGGTACAAAGGTTAAGGGTTGGACACTTGACTCGGAAAATATTTACAAAACTTACATTGGAACGCATGTAGATTTTCGTCAATTGTATGTAAATGGTCGCCGGGAAGTGAGAGCTCGAACGCCAAACACAGGTTACAGAACCATCCTGGCGAAGGCTTCCGATGGATTTAACATCGACAAAGGATTGCTTGCCGGAGTGAGCAATTTGCAAAACGTGGAAATGGCGATTAATATTTTGTGGATGCATAAACGAGCCCGAGTGGTTGCCACAAAAGACACACTGAATGTTACCCGTGCTATTATTAACCCAATTGAATGGCAAGCCATAACCAAAGAGCCGCAGGGTAGCACGGATTACAACGACCGTCAATACTGGTTGGAAAATGCAAAAGAATTTATCGACATTGCCGGAGAATGGTATTTTGATAAATCAACCGGATATTTGTATTATTGGCCAAGAAACAAAGAAGATATACATTCTTCCGAAATTGTAATTCCTGCGGTTCAAACAGTTTTCAATTTAACCGGAACTTTCGATTTGCCGGTGCATCATATCGAAATTTCAGGTATTGAAATTCGATATACCAATTGGAGCAGACCAAACAATTTTGGTTTAATTGATGTACAGGCAAACTCTTTAATCCCAACAAATTTGCCTAATGCTGTGGATGCTCAATACCGTCATAATCAAAAGAAAGACCGGGTAGCCGCTGCTATTTATGCCGTTTCGGCGAGTAATATAAAAATTCGAAACAATCGATTTGTCAATTTGGGAGGTAATGGAGTTACTTTTGATGCCGGAGGAAATAATAACTCTGTTATAGGAAATGTGTTTTTTGATTTATCGGGCGGTGCTGTTGAAATTGGAAACGATGCGCGTGAACCAAAAGACAGCCGGATGCGACCGGTAAATGATTCGGTTTGCAATAATTATATGGCATACATCGGGCAAGAATATTATGGAGCTAATGCCGTAACAGCTTATTATACCGATAATTGTATTATTTCGCATAACGAAATCAGTCATGTAGCTTATGGTGGAATTTCGCTTGGTTGGGGTTGGTCGGATGTAGATGCCGGACATCCAAATTTAACTCCTCATGCACCAAAAAACAACAAAATAAATAACAATAGAATTGATTTTGTCAGTGAAAAGTTATTTGATACTGGTGGAATTTACACCGATAATGCAAGCGATTCGTCGGAAATAGTAGGTAATTACATTACAAATACTGTATACGATGTAGGAATTTTTAACGATGAATACACGCACAATTTTTCGGTACACGACAATGTGTTGGAAGGAAATCACACCTATAAATCGACCGATGAAGGTTGGATAAGGGTAAACGGTATTCAAAAGGACAATACATATTCCAATAATTCTGACAAAAATTTCACACCAGCAAATCTGGCTGAAATTATTGCAAATGCAGGTTTGGAAAAAATATATAAAAAGCATATTCACAGCAATTTACCTGTTTTAAAAAAAGTTCCAAAACCAACACCAACAAATGGTGGCATTTATACAGTTTTCGGTGAAGGGTATTCAGAAAACGGTTTGTGGTTGAGCAGCAACAAAAAAGGATATAATGAATCTATTTCAAGATATTGTCAGGATATTGGTGCTTCTGTAAAATGGAATCCAAGTTTGAAAGCCGGAACGTATAAAGTTTCGATGTATAATATCCGAGAAAATGCAGATCCAAGTTCCAAAGTTATTATTGCACATAAAGGTGATGTTGTAACTCAAACCGTAAATTTACGTGGTTTGCCTGAAGGCTGGGTTGAGTTGGGTACTTATAATTTTAGTACCGGCATTGAAGGCTATTTGCAACTATCACTTTCAACAATTGGCTGTAATGTAAGGTCAAATGCCGTGAAATTTGAGAAAGTAATAGCTAAAAACAAACTCAATGTCTTTAAACTTCCATAGTTATTTATCAATAAATCTATTATTTAGTTTTTCATTTACATTAGTATGTTAATTTTAAAATTTAAAATTTATGAAAAGAATTATGTTTCTAACGATAGTCATCATGCTATCAATTGGTGCTTCAATGGCTCAGGATTTT
>DYSC01000263.1 GCA_020726365.1 Porphyromonas sp. | reverse complement strand
TTGATTAAACTTGCCGAGTCGGCGGAATCGTAAATTGTGAAATTTTTTGAAAAGCCAATTCGCTCAGCTTCAGCACGTAATATGCGTGAGAAAATGGAGTGAAACGTTCCCATCCACAAGTAGCGCGCCGTTTTTTCGCCCACCATGCCAGCAATACGCGCTTTCATTTCGCGAGCTGCTTTGTTGGTAAAAGTAAGTGCTAAAATAGTGCTTGGGGGTAAGCCTTTTTTGAGCAAATAAGCAATTTTATACGTAAGTACGCGCGTTTTTCCCGACCCTGCTCCGGCAATAACCAGCGATGCTCCATCGATATATTCCACAGCTTTACGCTGATTTTCATTTAATTCGTTTAAAAATTCCATTTTGCTTTTATAACGTTATTTTGAACGCAAATTATTTCGCCTCCTCACCTCTATTAAAACTCCTGTAAAAAAACAATAGTTGATAATTGATGGCATTTGTCCAGTAATTCCAATTATGACTACCAGGACGTTCGGTATAATCGTGGTCTATTTTTAAGTCTATTAATCGGCGATGCAGCGTAGAATTTATGTCGTAGAAAAAATCACTTACACCACATTCAATTACAAGATTTAGCTCTTTGTTTTTTAGAACAGTAACCATATTTATCACCGAGCGATTGTCCCATTCATCTGAATTGTTTTCGATAACACCAATCCGTTTAGCGATGTCGTATTTCTTCGACGATGCCCGCAAATCAACACCACCACTCATACTTCCGGCATTTGCAAATAATTCCTTATTTCGAATAGCCAAATAAAGAGCACCATGTCCGCCCATGCTTAAACCGGTAATTGCACGAGCCGAACGATTTAGTATGGTTGAATAATGCAAATCGATATAAGGTAACAACTCCCTCGTGATATGGGTTTCGTACTGAAAAGTAGAATCAATCGGGCTGTCGAAATACCACGAACTATAACCACCATCGGGGCACACCAATATCATTTGATGTTTGGTTGCCAATGCTTTAATTGAAGGCACAGTGTTTATCCATTTAGCGTAATTGTCGCTATAACCATGCAACAAGTAAACCACCGGATAATGTTTTTTCTTCGAATATTTTTCGGGCAGTACCACTACCGACTTAATTTCTTTTTTCATTTTTGCCGAATACACAGTGATGGTATCTACCTGAGGGCGCGAAAATGCCAACTGAAAAACCACCACTAAAATTACAAATACATTTAATCGTTTCATTTTGTTTTTTTTATGTTTAAAGTCTGA
>DYSC01000262.1 GCA_020726365.1 Porphyromonas sp. | reverse complement strand
GACATGAATGCCATAGCAAAATTTAACAATACCCCCGATAGCTTACGCTTGCCCGAAAGTGAAAAACTAAAAGGAGCAGAAATAGAGAGCGGTTTTATAGCCCAAGAAGTAGAAAGTGCAGCTCTAAGCGTAGGTTACGATTTTCATGGCGTGGATAAACCTAAAAACGAAACTTCTCACTACGGGCTTCGCTATGCCGAATTTGTGGTGCCTATGGTAAAAGCTATGCAAGAGCAACAAGTGGTTATTGAAGCTCAGCAGCAGAAAATTGAGGAGTTGCAAAAGGAAAATCAGGATATTAAAAAGGAAAATCAAGATATTAAACAGAGATTGCTTAAACTTGAGCAAAAAATGGAAGCTGGCAAGTAATTTTCTAAAAATGATAGTGCCGAATTGCCTTGTTATTTTTGGGTAAAAACCAAGCTCGTCCGGTGTCATTATCATGCCAAAGGCATGGTTTCAGAATCTCTCTTCATACCGTTCTTGCAGTCATTCCGAACTTGATATGGAATCTACCACCCGCTAAGCGAAGTTTGTAACTTCGCTTAGCGTTTTTGGCAGTTTGTAAAGCCTCGCGACAGCACAATATTTTTAAACTTGGTTTTTACAAATGTTTTTTTTGGATATTTTTTGTATCTTTGTTTTGCGAATGCGAAATTAAAAAGGTTTAATGGTTTTTAAATCTTTTAAAACTAATTATTCAAATTGCTAAATAAAAAATATTATGATTGCTATACATCCACAATATATTACCGACAATACAGGTAAAAAAATATCTGCTGTTTTGCCTATGAAGGAATTTAAAACCATTATGGAAGAACTGGAGGAGTTAGAAGATATTAAACTTTATGACGAAAGTAAAAACGATAACGAACCTGCTATTGCTAAAAATAAAGCTATGGCAATGATTGAAGCTGAAAGAAAAAAATTGGGCAAATAATGTACGAACTACAATACAAGAAAAAAGCAATTAAAGCCCTTGCCAAAATCAACGCCCCTTACTATTCTGATATCATAAAAGCAATAGATGAACTTGCCGAAAACCCTCGCCCGTTTGGTTACAAAAAACTTACTGGAAGAAACGGTTACCGCATACGAGTAGGCACATACCGAATTATCTACGATGTTTTTGATACTAATTTAATTATTGAAATTGTAAATGTGGGTAGTAGAGGTGGGATTTATGAAGATTAAATTTATAAGCATAAAAGCCCGATTGTTCGGACTTATTTGTTACTTATTTGTTAC
>DYSC01000094.1 GCA_020726365.1 Porphyromonas sp. | reverse complement strand
AGTATTTTAATTTAATTTGTGTAATTTTGCAGCGTTATTAATGAACAGTAAAAATGATGTCCAATTTTAAACATACTTTCCAGCAAATTTCAGGTGCGCTATTGCTCACGCTGTTTGTTGGTTATTTTGTTGGTACTTCATTTTTTAAGCATACACATATTGTAGATGGTAAAATAATTGTTCACTCGCATCCTTTTTCGTCTACTGAGCAACATTCGCATAGTACTAATACAATAATTTTATTACAAAAAATCTCTCGTTTTGAGTCTAATACACTTGCAAAAGTTTTTCAATTTGTTACTCAATTCGAATTTTTACGTGTAATAGCTGATTGCTATCGGCAACCTGATTTGATTTTCCACTTTCACTATCAGAATTTTTTACGTCCTCCCCCTTCTGTATAATAGTTCTCTTTTTTTTAATTCAATCCATTTATTTTTCTGACATTGTTCGAACTTTGTCAAAACTACTTTTGTGTACCGAAAATATTTTCAATACACGTAAAATTATTTTTTATAAAAAAACAAAAATATTATTATGAACAGAATATTATATTTATTTCTTATAACTTTTTTCTTCAATTCATTTTTACATGCGCAATTAAATTATTCGCAATTAAATTATAAATATACTGATAATGTGGGTGCTACGGGTTTAAAAGAAAAAAATACGGATGCCAATATCAGTGGGCATACGGTAGATAAAGCCAACGGCGAACATGTTGGTTATATAACAATAACATTACGTGGTACAACTGTAGGTGTTGCAACCGATGCTACAGGACACTATTTCCTCAAAAACTTACCTGAAGGTAATTACACGGTTGTTGCTTCGGGTGTAGGTTACAAAACAATAGAAAAGCAAATAAAACTTTTAAAAGGTAAAACAATTGAGGTGGATTTTGAAATTGAAGAAGATGCCATTATGCTCGATAATGTGGTGGTGTCGGCAAACCGAAATGAAACAAAACGCCGCGAAACACCGAATATCGTCAATGTGCTTTCGTCGAAACTTTTCGAAACTACCAACTCGGTTTGTTTGGCTCAAGGGTTGAATTATCAACCGGGCTTGCGTGTGGAGACTAATTGTCAGAATTGTGGATTTCAGCAGGTGCGTATCAATGGATTAGATGGTCCATACTCGCAGGTTTTAATTGATAGTCGCCCTGTTTTCAGTGCATTAGCTGGAGTGTATGGCATAGAGCAAATTCCGGTAAATATGATTGAACGCGTTGAGGTTGTTCGTGGTGGTGGTTCGGCACTGTTTGGCTCCAATGCCATTGCCGGAACAATTAATATCCTTACCAAAGAACCGCTTAACAATTCGTTGACACTAAGTAATAACACTACGCTCATTGGTGGGAGTAAATTTGACATTAATACAACGATGAATGCTGCTATGGTTTCGGACGATTATAAAGCTGGTGTAGCAATATTTGGTTCGACTCGCCAACGCGAAGGCTGGGACGCCAACGGCGATGGTTTTACCGAAATTGGAATGATTAATAGCAAAAATATAGGATTGCGTTCGTATTTAAAGACGAGCTTGCAGAGTAAATTAACAGCTGAATATCATGCAATGAATGAGTTGCGAAGGGGAGGTAATAAACTCGATTTCCCAGCTCACCAAGCTGATATTACAGAGCAAATTGAACATAATTTGAATAGTGGAAGTTTGAAATGGGACTTTTTTACACCCGACAACAAACACCGTTTTAATGCTTATACTTCGGCTCAAAATATTGATCGCAAAAGCTACTATGGAGCAGGACAAGACCCCAATGCTTACGGTATATCCAACGATATTACTTTTGTGGGTGGTTTGCAATATGCTTTGTCGATGGAAAAGTTAGTGTTTATGCCTGCCGATTTTACTGTCGGATCCGAATACACCTACAATAAGTTAAAAGACACCCAATTGGGTTATGACCGAGAAATTGATCAAAGCATTAATATAAAAAGTGTTTTTGCTCAAAACGAGTGGAAAAACAAACAACTTAGTTTGTTGCTCGGTCTGCGATTAGACAAACATAATTTGATTGAAAAACCTATTTATAGTCCGCGACTTAACCTGCGATACAACCCCATTGATTGGGTAAATTTGCGAGTTAGCTATGCCGCCGGATTCCGTGCGCCACAGGCTTTCGACGAAGATTTACACATTACAGCTGTTGGTGGCGATGTACAAATAATTGTTCAAGACCCGAACATAAAATTACTTCCCGAACATTCGGACAGTTATAGTTTTTCGGCTGATTTTTATAAACAATTCGGACAGGTACAAACAAATTTCTTAATCGAAGGTTTCTATACCGACATTACCAATGTGTTTTATTTGGAAGAAAATGGAACAGATACACAAGGGAATACACTACTCGTACGCCGAAATGGTTCGGGTGCTGTAGTAAAAGGAATTAATTTGGAAGCTAAAATTGTACCTTCGGCAAAAATAAATTTTCAGGGTGGGTTTACCATTCAGGAAAGCCTGTACAAAGAAGCCCAAACATGGAGTGAGAATACAAGTTTGACAGCAACCCGACAGATGTTTCGTTCGCCCGATAACTATGGTTACTTAACCTTATCGTATTTGCCAGTTAAAGCCTTAACATTTTCGGCTAATGGCACTTATACTGGTCGTATGTATTTGCAACATTTTGGTGTAGATGTAGCTGATGATGTGGAATTCAGGTCGCCAACATTCTTCGATTTGTCGCTCAAAATGGCGTACAGTTTTAATATTACAGCTTCCACCAAACTACAGTTAGATGCCGGAGTGCAGAATATTTTCAATAGCTATCAATCCGATTTCGACAAAGGCGAAACACGCGATGCCGGTTATATTTACGGACCAGCGATGCCGCGTTCGTTTTTTGCGGGATTAAAATTTAATTTGTAAAAAAAACAGTTCCAATAAAAATGGTTCACTGAAATTGTTGAAAATTTCGGTGAACCATTTGTGTTTTTAAATAATGGTGATGTGCTTCGTGTTGCGATGTGTGAGGGATAGCAGTGGCGTGCCGCCGTTTTTCGGCGGTACAAGAGTACCGATAGTAATCGGGATAAACTCCAGCCCGACCCGACGTAGGAGAGGTACGCCCTGATATTTTAAAATTTTATGCTATTGAAAAAATAGATTAATTTAGTACCTTTGCACACCGTAAAATATATATTCAGCGTGCAGCTATTGTGAAAGAAAAAAACTACATCTACAGCTCTTTTATATTTGTTTTTATAATTGCTTTGCTTTTCGGCTTTTTGTCGTTTTTGGATTACGACAGCCGATTGTTTTCGTTTCAGCTAAAGCCGATTAATATGTTTTCGGACATTACTGCTGACGAGGAACCTTTGGCTGAAGTAGCTAAAATAGTTAAAATGCCTGTTGCTGAGAATGTTGAGCCCGAATTGTATCCTGAAGGGTTAATTCCAATTCAAAATTTTACAACACAAAAATTTCCACTCGACTCTATTTTCAATAAACTTCAGCGCACCAAAAACGGTCGCGACAAAGTGCGTGTGGCGTGGTTTGGCGATTCGTTTACCGATGCCGATTTGGTGGTGTGTGACCTGCGCGATACGCTTCAATCTATTTTTGGAGGCAATGGTGTTGGGTTTGTGCCTATTACGCACGAAGCAGCCGGTTATCGTCGTTCGGTAGAACTTTCGTCGGGTGGTTGGATTACGAGTTCGGTTATAGCTCGTAATGGTGTGCGAAATTTTGGTATAAACGGATTCAATTATCGTCCCGATTCGGCAAATTATGTGCGTTTCAAGGCAAGTTATCGATACAAACATACACGAAAATTTGATGTTTTCAGGTTGTTTTATGCTTCGCAAAATGAAACTGAGGTATGGTTGGCATTCAATGATACTGTAAAGCAGCGACTTGCGCTTGCTGCTACCCCTTCCCCCGAAATGGTAAGCGTGGGTATGGCGGATATGCACAAAGTGAAATTGAATTTTTTGAGTCGTTCGGGAATTTCTGTTTTTGGTGCTTCACTCGAAGATAGTACGGGATTTTATATTGATAACTTTTCGATTAAAGGAAATTCGGGTATCAGTTTATTGGCTATACCCAAGCAAAATTTGATAAAATTTGACAGTTTGCTGAACTACGATTTGATTGTATTGCAATTCGGACTGAACGCTATGACACCGGAATCGCGAAAATACACGGCTTATTTGGAAGGCATGGAGCGATTAGTGAAAAAATTCAAAGTTGCATTTCCTGATACTCCCATTTTGATGCTTTCGGTGTCGGATAGGAGTGAACGTCGGCAGGGCGAGTTTGCTACTATGAAGGCGGTGAAGAGTTTAGTGGCTGTACAACAGCAGTTTGCGAACGACAATAAATTACTATTTTGGAATCTGTACGAAGCGATGGGTGGCGAAAATTCGATGGCGCGTTTTGTGCATTCTAACCCGCCGCTCGCCGGCAAAGATTACACGCATTTAAACTTCGATGGCGGAAAAATTATTGGTCATTCGTTGGCAAAAAGCATACTTTACGAAGGCAAAAAGTTTACAGAAAGGAGGCGAAATCTTGTCTCGAATTAAGCTTTTGTCGTTTTTTTTGTCTATCGTTTCTATCCATTGTTTTGCGCAACTGCAAACTTCGGAAATTAATTTTTCGAAATACAAAATTGGCAGCGATACTATCCTAAATTCAGATGCATTGATCGATTTTTTTGCAAAATTAAACGCATTAGAGACTACCGATTCGGTACAAACAATTAATATTTTGCATATAGGCGATTCGCATATTCAGGCCGATTTTCTGACACGCGAAATACGTAATTCGCTTCAAAAAAGGTTTGGAAATGCCGGACGAGGGTTGGTTTTTCCATATAGAATTACACGTTCCAACGAATCGTACGATTATCGTTCATCGACTAATGCTGCATGGAAATGGGAAACGGTGCGGGGCAGAAAAAGGGATTTTGAGTCCGGAATTTCGGGAGTAAGTATGGTGAGTGTTGACGATATTTTTACCTTGGAAATAAAACTAACTGAGCGCGATTCGGGGGATAATTCGTTCAACAAAGTAAAGCTGATATGCCGGAATGATTCGGATGGATTGCTTGCTTTTGTAACGGATAAAAATGATTTATAACACGTTGATAAATAGTTATTTGAAATATGCTGCCCATTGACACATCTAAAATATTGAACGAACTGCTATACCAACCACAGGCACCTATCATTTTTAGTAGCGCTTTGTTTTTGTATTTGTTTGTAAGCTTTTTTGCCATTTATTTATTGGTTTTTAAAAAGCAAAAATTACGCATCCTTTTTTTGACCATTTTCTCAGTTTACTTTTATTATAAATCTAGCGGCTGGTATTTTTTGTTGCTACTTTTGCTTACTTTTTCGGATTTTAATTTGGCGCGTTGGATGGGAAAAACGGAGCGGAAATCACTTCGTATTTTACTGTTAGTGAGTAGCCTAACGCTTAATTTGGGCATGTTGGCTTATTTTAAATACACCAATTTTATTTTTGCGGGTTTTTACGAGTTGCTCCATAAACCCTTCGACCCGTTTGCTATTTTTCTGCCTGTCGGAATTTCGTTTTTCACCTTTCAGAGTTTGAGTTACACTATCGATGTATATCGCCGAAACATTGTGCCCCTACAAAATATTACCGAATACGCGTTTTACCTCACATTTTTCCCGCAAATGGTAGCGGGTCCTATTGTGCGTGCTGCCGATTTTATACCGCAAGTCTTCAAAACGCCATTTCTAAACAAACAGGATTTTGGGAAAGCTATATTTTTGATTTCGAGTGGTCTATTCAAAAAAGCAGTTATTTCCGATTATATCAGTCTGAACTTTGTCGACCGTGTTTTTGAAGCACCGACACTTTATACCGGATTCGAAAATCTGATGGGCGTTTATGGATATGCATTGCAGATTTATTGCGATTTTTCAGGATATTCTGATATGGCTATTGGTATTGCCTTATTGCTTGGTTATAAGCTGAATATCAACTTTGATTCGCCATATCAGTCGGCAAGTATTACCGAATTTTGGCGACGTTGGCATATTTCGCTGTCGTCGTGGTTGCGCGACTATTTGTATATTTCGCTGGGTGGTAACCGCAAAGGGAAGCTCAGAATGTACATAAGCTTGCTGATAACAATGCTTTTGGGCGGTTTGTGGCATGGTGCAGCGTTGCGTTTTGTAATTTGGGGAGCATTGCATGGTGTCATGTTGACCAGCGAAAAGTTTGTAAAATCGATAGTTGTAATTCCCCAAAATAAATTGACAAAAATTGTGGGAATTGTACTTACGTTTCATTTTGTTTGTTTTACGTGGATATTTTTCCGTGCTGCCGATATGCAAACAGTTGGAGCTGTGTTGACACAAATTTTCACAGCATTTCATCTCGAAATTATAAGTGGTTTTATAGTTGGTTATCCTTTAGTTAGTTTGCTGATAATTACTGGTTTTATACTTCATTTTATGTCGCGTAAAGTGGAACAAAAAGCTGAGAATTTTGTAATACGTTCGCCGTTTGTATTAAAATTAGTATATTTGTCGCTTATTATTTTTTTGGTGATACAAATTAAATCATCAGAAATACAACCATTTATCTATTTTCAGTTTTAAATGAATAGAGTTTATATAAGCTATAATTTTTCAACCACCAACCCCCAATTGGGGGTTTGGGGATCAAAGACAAAAAATATTTGACAGTTCAACTTTAATAACGATAAATAACTACATAATAACAATTTAATAACTACATAATAACAATAAAACAGAATGAAGAAAGCAATTATTACAACCGTAAAAGGTCTTATGACAGTGGAGTTTTACGAAAAAGATGCTCCTGGCACAGTTAAAAACTTTATTACTTTAGCCGAAAAGGGCTTCTATAACGGATTAACATTTCACCGTGTAATTCCTGATTTTGTAATACAAGGTGGATGCCCTATTGGTAATGGTTCGGGTGGACCAGGTTACACTATCGACTGCGAATTGGATGGCGAAAATCAATACCACGATCGTGGCGTACTTTCCATGGCACATGCCGGACGAAATACCGGTGGTTCACAGTTTTTTATCTGTCACAGTCGCCGCAATACTGCCCATCTCGACCGCAATCACACTTGCTTTGGTAAAGTAGTTGAAGGCGTTGATGTCATTGACGATATTCGTCAGGGCGATAAAATTGAAAAAATTGAAATAATTGAAGCGTAGATTTAAGTTTTGAATTTTGAGTTCTGAATTACCGACTAAAAATATTATTCCCGTAAGCTAACGGGACAATTATAAATTACAATTAAAGATTATTTCATGAAAAAACTAATTTTTGCAGTTTTAGTGCTTGCAGCCACAACAGCGATGGCTCAAACGA
>DYSC01000015.1 GCA_020726365.1 Porphyromonas sp. | reverse complement strand
GGTGATAAAACGAATAAGAAAATTTTAATTTTTGACTTTTTTGGAATGAGAATAATTGATAATGAGTTGCTTGATAAGCTTACAGAGCAGGCTGCTGTAAACGAACGACTTAGAAAAAACTATAATCTGCATCGTTCGTTAAACGATAATGTGCAGAGATTATTGAATGCAATGGAGCCAGGAATCGAAATGCCGGTTCATCGTCATTCGCATACCGATGAAACGTATGTGGTATTAAAAGGAAGCTTAAATGTGCTTTTGTATAACGAAAAGAATAAGCTTACGCAAACAATTCTGCTCGATCCTAAAGTTGGGAAATACGGAGTTTCGATACCTGCAGCACAATGGCATACGGTAGAAATACTTGAGAAGGGGACAGTGATTTTTGAAGTGAAACAAGGTCCCTACACACCACTCGAAGCAAAAGATGTAATGAAATTTTAGCTGATTTACAGAAAGCTGTCGTAATCGGGGATTTGTTCAAAAAACTGATAGCGATTATTTTGCGTATCCACTTTACAGGCAAAATGTTCGAGCCCGTTGCTAATTAGCAAATAGTCTACTTTTAACTTCGAATTGTATACAGCAGCCTGATCGAAAGTGGTTTGTGTAAGCTGAATTTGTGGTGCTTTGAGTTCAATTATTACCATGGGTTCGAAGTTGGTATTGTAAACAATAGCATCGCACCTTTTGCGTAATCCATTTACTTCAATTTGTTTTTCGATAGCAATATACGTAGCAGGATATTTTTTTTCGTCGATCAGGAAACGAATAAAATGCTGACGTACCCATTCTTCCGGTGTAAGCACAACAAATTTTTTTCGAAGATTATCGAATATGTATTTTTTATCGTTTTGAATTTTTATACGAAATTTATACTCTGGTAGATTTAGTTGCCACATTATTTTATTACTTTTGCCCTGCGGTTGTTGTATTTCAAAAAACAAACGCTAAGATATAGAAAAATACTCATACCTCAAAAGTTATGTCGATTCTGACTTTTGACTTTTGACTTTTGACCAAAAAGAATGAAAACAAAACGCGATATTGTTGAAAACTGGCTGCCACGCTACACAAAGCGCCCGTTAAATGAATTTACAGATTATATACTGCTTACTAATTTTAATAATTACGTTGAGCTTTTTGCCGAGTGGCATGGGGTTCCGGTGTTGGGCAGAGATGGCACTATGATAAATGCCTCGGCCAATGGAATAACCATTATAAATTTTGGTATGGGTAGCCCCAATGCCGCCATTATTATGGATATTTTGTCGGCAATTGAACCAAAAGCAGTGTTGTTTTTGGGTAAATGCGGTGGTTTGCGCGACAAAAATAAAATAGGCGATTACATACTTCCGAGTGCAGCTATACGTGGCGAGGGAACTTCGAACGATTATTTTCCACTTGAGATACCTGCATTGCCGGCTTTTAGTTTGCAGCGTGCTGTTTCATCCAATATTCGCGATTTTGGCAAGGATTACTGGACAGGTACGGTTTACACCACCAACCGCCGTGTGTGGGAGCACGACGAAAAATTTAAAGATTACCTGCGTGCCACCCACGCTATGGCTATTGATATGGAAACTGCCACTCTCTTTTCAGTAGGTTTTTACAATAGTATTCCGGTAGGTGCATTGTTATTGGTTTCGGATATGCCGCTACAGGCCGATGGTATCAAAACTTCGGAAAGTGATAAAAAAGTAACAGCAAGTTTTGTGGAAGAACATTTAAAAATTGGCATTAAATCCATTTCGTCGTTGATTAATAACAGTAAGACTATCAGACACCTGAGATTTGAATAAATGGCAAAACAAGGAATAACGTTTGAGCAGGTAATGAGCGATTTACGCCGGAAAGCGTATAAGCCCGTTTATTTTTTAATGGGCGAGGAGGCTTATTATATCGATCAAATTTCGGACTATATACAAACAGCAGTGCTTGATGAGAGTCAGCGTGAATTCGACTTGACGGTGGTTTACGGCAAGGATACCGATTTGGTAACTATTATAAATGAAGCTAAGCGCTATCCTATGATGTCGCCTTATCAGGTGGTGATTGTAAAAGAAGCACAGTCGATAAAAGAATGGGAGCCAATGCAGTATTATGTGAGTAACCCATCACAAACAACGATTCTTGTATTTGCGCATAAATATGGTTCGCCAGATAAGCGTAAAAAATGGATGCTGGATATTGCAAAAATTGGTGTGGTTTTCGAGTCCGAAAAATTGCGGGATTACGAGATGGGTGCTTGGATAAATACCTATTCGCGAAGCAAAAATGTAACAGTGGATGTGAAAGCCATTCAGATGTTGACCGAGTTTTTGGGCACTAACCTAAGTAAAGTGGCAAATGAGTTAGATAAATTGCTTCTCACAAAACCTGCAAATACATCGGTAATTACACCTGAGCAAGTGGAGAAAAATATTGGTATAAGCAAGGATTTCAATGTGTTCGAATTGCAGGATGCGTTGGTAGAAAAGAATGTGCTGAAAGCCAATCGTATTATACGATATTTTGCTGATAATAAGAAAAATAATCCTTTGGTGATGGTGTTGCCGCAATTATTCACCCTGTTTTCGAACCTTATGATTTTTCATTATTTAAAAGATAAAAGTCAGATGGCTGTTGCTTCGGAACTTAAGATAAACCCGTATTTTGTGAAAAAATACGAAATGGCTGCCAAAAATTATGGAGCATGGATGACCATGAATGTGATTAGTTGGATTCGCGAAACCGATGCACGCAGTAAGGGTGTGGATAGTAATGGGGTGGACGATGGTGAATTGATGAAGGAATTAGTTTTCAAAATTTTACATTAAGTTTATTTTGTCCATAATTTGAAAGTGCAGGGTAATACTCTGCACTTTTGTAATAAATAACACTACAAATTGTAGTGTTATTTTTTTTGTGCCCGAACGAATAACGTCGAAAAATTAATACAATTCATTTTTGCTCGAAAACGAATAACTGTTTTTAAAAACGAATAATACCGTTGCTCAATTTTTGAGTTTTCACACCCGAATAAATCGAATTTTGTCCAAACTTCCTTTTTTAGCTCTTATTGAATTTCCGAATTAAATATATTTAACGTTTTGAATTTTTTATAATTCTTCGTTTTCGAATATATGTGCTTTACAATCAGTAGTTTATTTAAAATGTACTTTTTTGAGTTAAATGTCGAAAAAAGTAATAATTTGAGATTGTATTTTAAAATAATTGCCTATATTTAAGTGTAATTAATTGAAAACAAGTGATATACAATATCGAACTAACTGCTACAAATTAAAGCTGTAATTGACCTAAAATATATTACAATAATTTAAGTAATATCAGATTTAAGTTGATTTTATTTGTAGTAATTAATACGACAAGAAAATGAATTAATCACATTTAATAATTTAAATTGTTATGAGTCATCAATTATTAAGTAATATATTTATAGGTTCGGCAGTAATATCGCTTTTTTTGAGCTTTTTTGCCATCGTAAACCGAAAAAATGCGGCTAATAAGTTGTCGGCGGTTTTGCTAATTGCAACTGCCTTTTGGTCTTTTTTTTACGGACTGGAAATGACGAGCACTAATTATCCGCAATTGCATGTTTTTTTAATACTTCAGTATTTGGGCATTGCAGTTATTCCGGTTGCATGGATACTTTTTGCTTCTTATTATTGTGGTAGCGATGGTTGGTTGAACAATAAAATAATACTTACTTTATTTGTAATACCTGTCATAACAATTTTATCGGTTAGCACTAACAATTATCATCATTTATTTTACCATAAAAGTGTTTTAGCAACTTTGGGCACTTTACACTATCACGATTACGAACTCGGTATTTTGTATTGGTTACACATTATATATTCGTATACACTCGTTTTTATAGGTATTGTAATGGTGACTAAAACCTATATTAATGTTTCCAAAGATAACCGCACACGAGTATTGATAATTTTTATAAGTTCGCTTATACCCTCCTTAATAAGTTTTCTGTATGTGCTGGGGTTCAGTTTAGTCGAAAATGTAGATTTAACACCATTTGGTTTTTTTGTAATGGGCGTTTTATTGATAATTGGAACATTTAGCAAAGGCTTGCTTTACATCAAACCATTGGTTTTGAATTCGATCTACGAAAGTATACCAAATGCAGTTGTGGTAGCCGATTTAAACGGAAACATTACGAGTACTAACCCGAAAGCCAGTAAAATGTTGTTGCGGGGTGATTTAAATCACCAAGAGCTTCACCAGATAATAAGTTCGGATAAATACATTACCAATACGGAAACTGAAGTGAGTTTTATGGAGTATAAATACAATGACAAAGCATACCGTGTAGAACGAAATAAAATAACAAATTCGAAAGAACAAACTCTTGGTTTTTTGTTCTTTATTATTGATGTTTCGCAAGAAAAAATCTATCGGGATGCTTTATCTAAGAGCGAAGATCAATATAGATTGTTGTTTGAAAATGCCCAAGAAGCCATAGTTGTTATACAGGAAAAGCGTTTTGTGTTTTTCAATCCTATGTTGGCAAAAATGACGGGCTACGAATTTTCCGAATTGCAAGCAATGCATTTATCGCAATTAATTTTTCCTGACGATTTGCATATAATTACATCTATTTACGACAAAATTGTCGAAGGAGTTTCAATTCAGAATAAAAATTTTTTTCGATTAATAGGGAAACTGGGAAATATATGTTGGGTAGAATTCAGTACCATTCTTATCGACTGGAATGGAAAACCCGCAGGGCTAGTATTTGTAAATGATGTGAATACGCAAAAGAAATCTGAGGAATTAAAAGAGCTGTTGATTAAAATTTCGAATACATATATTAATGCTCCAATCGACAATTTTTCTGAAATAATAAATGGTTCTTTGTGCGAAATGGGCTTGTTTGTAAATGCCGATCGTTCGTATATTTTCGATTACGATTGGGATGCTAATGTATGTAATAATACATTCGAATGGTGTGCCGAAGGAATAAATGCTGAAATCGAAAATTTGCAACAAGTTCCGTTCGAATACTTACCACAATGGGTTGAAACACATAAGAAAAATGAACCTCTGTATATTGATAATGTTCAGAATTTGGAACACGAAAGCGGCTTGCGTCAAATTTTGGAACCGCAGGAAATAAAAAGTCTTATTACTATTCCGATGATGGATAATGGTATCTGTATTGGTTTTGTAGGGTTCGATTCGGTAAAAAATTATCACAAATACTCTGATGTAGAAAAGGATTTATTACAAGTGTTTTCGCAAATGATTGTGAATTTAATAACCCGGAAAAAAGCAAGTGTTTTGCTTCAAAGCCAGATAAATACACAACGATTGATTAACGAAATTTCGTCGGATTTGGTGAGTGTTGACAACCAGAATATTGATGATAAAATAAACCGCATGTTGCAACGAACAGGCGAGTTCTTTGGAGTGCACAGAAGTTATATTTTACGTTATTCGCAAAATCTGATAATCGAAACAAACACGCACGAATGGTGTGCCGAAAACGTAAGTTCGCAGATGGAAACCATTATGGATGTGGACATAAACATCTATCCCTGGTGGAAAAAACAGGTTGAAAAAAAACAAATCATTTTTATAAAAGATACGAATGAATTACCTGAAATAGCATCGAACGAAAAAGCCGAATTTGACCGACATAGAACACGTACCTTGCTTTGTTTCCCCATTATAAATAATGAGAATTTAATGGGATACTTTGGTTTCGATTCGGTGGATAAGGTGAGGGAGTGGAGTGCTGATCAGATAGCAGTGATTGAAACAATTTCGAATATCCTGGCAGATTCGTTAATAAAAGTCGAAACTGAGATTGAATTGATTCGTTCAAAGGAACTTGCAGTAGCTGCAAGTGTTGCCAAATCGAATTTCTTGTCGAATATGAGTCATGAAATCCGTACACCATTGAATGGCGTTATTGGTTTTACCGAATTATTACGCACCACTCCTCTTAATAAATTGCAGAGTGAATACCTTGAAAACGCTATAACTTCGGCCAATTCGCTGTTGGGAGTAATTAGTGATATTCTTGATTTTTCGAAAATTGAATCGGGAAAAATGGAGCTCGAATCGATAAAAACGGACATTATTCAGTTATTTGAAAATTCATCGGATATAATCAAAATTATGGCTTCGCGAAAAGGCTTAGAATTGCTGTTGAATATACAGCCCGATATTCCACGCTTTGCCTATATCGACCCCATTAGGACTAAACAAATTCTTGTAAACTTGCTTAGCAATGCCGTTAAATTTACACATACAGGCGAAATTGAGTTGAGTTTGAGTTTTGAATCGATAACAAAAAAGGAGGGGGTTTTCAAAGTAAGTGTTCGCGATACAGGTATTGGCATTAAGGATTCGGACCGCCATAAATTGTTTAAAGCATTTTCGCAGGCCGACACATCTACTACCCGTAGGTATGGTGGTACAGGGCTTGGTTTGATTATATCAAATTCTTTAGCCCGCCAAATGGGTGGAAGTATCGAATTTAAAAGTGAATATGGCAAGGGTACAATTTTTAGTTTCGAAATTATCAGTTCGTACGAACATGGTCATGAAGCTGATAGAAAAAGTATCAAAAATTTAAAATCAGTATTGTTTATTGATGATAACGCCAACAACCGATCCATAATGCAGCATACATTCAATTACTGGAAAATAGAATTTACAGGTGTCGAAAGCGGAACCGATGCACTTATGTTGTTGCATAGTAGTTATAATTACGATTTGATAATTGTGGATTATCACATGCCCGATATGGATGGACTGGAAACTATAAAGAAAATTCGACAACTACTTAGTAAAAGTATTGAAAATCAGCCAATTATTATGCTACATAGTTCGTCCGACGATTTGATGTTGCACGAAAAGGCCAAAGAGTTAAACGTTAAATATCTGTTGACTAAACCTGTAAAAAAGGATGAGTTGTATTATTATCTGAACAGTTTAAGCGGTGTCGACAATATTGATTTAATGCCAACACAAAAATTAACTACGGAGACAGATGAGTTAAAAGTTGTAAATATTGCTGAAATTACAGTACTCGTAGCTGAAGATACGCAAATGAATATGTTGGTAATTCGTAACATGCTTAAATCGTTATTGCCCAAAGTGAAGATACTTGAAGCCTGTAACGGAGTAGAGGCGATAAACGAAATGAAGAATCATAAACCTGATCTCGTTTTGATGGATGTACAAATGCCGGAGCTGGGTGGTTTGGAAGCTACCCGACAAATCAGAAAACTAAAAAATGGCATTTCGGTACCAATTATTGCACTTACAGCGGGAGTTTCGAAAGAAGAGCGTGAACTTTGCTTTAAATCGGGTATGGACGATTTTTTGTCGAAACCTATCGAACGAAACGAATTACAACGTATTACTCAAAAATACTTATTAAACGAAATGAAAACAACAGATTCAGAAGTGGTTTACGCAACCGATTCGGTTCATTTTGATCGTACTAGTTTACTATCGAAAATTGGAAACGAAGAGGTGTTACAGAGTTTGTTCCTTATGTCGAAAACCGAATATCCCAAGTACATACAGGAAATTGCCAATGCCATTGAGAGCGGCGACGAAAAGGAGATAAAACGTTTTGCGCATAAACTGAAAGGTAGTGCGCTTAACATGGAATTTGTAGCATTGGGCGAAATAGCCAAACGTATCGAAGCAAGTGCTTCGAATAAAGGTGAACTGGCTGACTTGATAAGAATGCTTGAAAATGAATGGAATACAATATTAAATGAGTTAAAGTAAGTCATTAAAATGAAGCACATACAAAAAAATCAGCTTATAGGATTACTTAACAGAAAAGATACGTTACTTATTCTGTTTATGGTCTATGTATTTATTGCCGGAATACACTTACGTGCTGTTTATACAAAGAGTTTGAATGAATCTTCAGACCATGCTTTACATATTGCTAATACGGTTGTGAAAAGTATAAATTTAAATAGACTTATGTTATTGCAAGCAACTAATGAAGATACTGCAAATACATATTATACACATTATAAAAACAAATTAATCGAATTACATAAGATTAATCAGGACGCGCGTTTTTTGTATTTTCTAAAAAAGAATGGAGAAAGAATATTTTTTATGGTTGACTCAGAGCCGACATCTTCCGATGACTATTCAGCTCCGGGTGATGAATATATTAACGAACTCGATACTGAAATTTTAATATCGTTCAAAACGCACGAGCCGCTCGTTTCGAAACCAACACAAGATAAATGGGGGAATTGGGTAACAATTTATGTGCCTATTAAAAACCAAAAAACGCAGCAGTACGATATGCTTTTTTGCATGGATTACGATGCCGAATTTTGGTACAAAAAAGCATGGCTAAATGTGTTGCAAGCCTCTATGATGCTATTGGCAGTATTGCTATTTTTACTTTCGATTTATTTTATTTTTAAAAAGAATATTAAACTCCGAAAATCAATTTTACAATTAATTGAAACAAAAAAGGAACTCGAAAGCGCAAAGGAAATGTCCGAAGCGGCAAGTGTAGCCAAGTCACATTTCTTATCGAATATGAGTCACGAAATTCGCACGCCGCTGAATGGTGTGATTGGTTTTACCGAACTGCTGCGCAATACCCCCCTTACTAAAAATCAAAATGATTATCTCGAAAATGCCATAACTTCGGCAAATTCGTTGTTGGGAGTAATAAACGACATTCTCGATTTTTCGAAAATAGAATCGGGTAAAATGGAGTTGGAACAGGTTAAAACCGATATTTTCGTATTACTCGAAAATGCTGCCGATATTATCAAAATTATGACTGCTAAAAAAGGGTTGGAGTTGTTGCTGAATGTTCAGCCCGATATGCCACGCTACCTGTACATTGACCCGATTCGTACGAAACAAATTTTGGTAAACTTACTTAGCAATGCCGTGAAATTTACACATGCAGGCGAGGTAGAGCTGAAGGTAAGTTTCGAAAAAATGACAAAACGGATAGGAAAAGTATATTTCAGTGTACGCGATACCGGTATTGGAATAAAGGAAAATGATAAAAAGAAATTGTTTAAATCCTTTTCGCAAGCCGATACATCAACAACCCGGAAGTATGGTGGAACCGGTTTGGGATTGATAATCTCGAATTCGTTGGCTGAAAAAATGGGTGGAAAAATCAATTTTGAAAGTACACCGGGCGAGGGCACAACTTTTGGCTTTAGTTTCGAAACCGGTTATGAATCTGGCAGCAAACAAGCTGGTAACGGAATTGAAGATGTAAAATCGGTTTTGGTAATCGACGATAATCTGAACAATCGCACCATATTAGAGTACACACTTATGCATTGGGGAATAAAATTTACAGGAGCAGAAAGTGGCGCTGCCGGATTAGAATTATTAAGTCATAAAAATAGATATGATTTGATAATTGTAGATTACCACATGCCCGAAATGAACGGTATGGATACCATTAAATTGATTCGGGAAATGTTGGATGAAACCAATTACGAGCAGCCAATAATGATGCTTCATAGTTCTTCCGACGATGTTTCGCTATTCGAATCAGCAAAGAAATATCGAGTGCGGTTTATGCTTACCAAACCAATAAAACAAGACGAATTGTATAATTATTTGTGCAATTTATACCATGCTGAAATTGTTGATAATCAATTGAATAATTCGGATACTGTGGCAGATGAAACAAGTCTGGCAAACGAGACAGCAGCATACAACCAATTTAAAATTTTGGTGGCGGAGGATACCGAAATGAATATGTTGGTTATTTCAAATATGCTTCGGAATATAATTCCCAATGTAAAAATTGTGGAAGCTTTAAACGGCACTGAGGCAGTAGGCAAGTTTATTTCCGAAAAACCCGATTTAATACTGATGGATGTACAAATGCCCGAATTGGATGGCGTAGGAGCTACATTGCAAATTCGAGAAATCAAAGAATCGAAACATGTATCTATTATTGCATTAACGGCGGGTGTGTCGAAAGAGGAACGCGAAGCTTGTTTTGAAGCAGGTATGGAAGATTTTTTAGCCAAACCTATTGTGGTAGACGAATTAAAACGAATTTTGGATAATTATTTATTCACAAAAAAGATACACACAAGATCGTCGAAAAAATTCAACAATGCAAAGTCGCTAATTCATTTCGACAAAGAAAAACTGCTTACTAAAATAGGTAATGAGGATACAATGCAGACCATCCTGAAAATGAGTTTGCAGGAATATCCAAAATATTTGGCTGAACTTGCCGATGCTATCGAACGCTTTGATGTGGATATGATAAAACGTTTTGCGCATAAACTGAAAGGTAGTGCGCTTAACATGGAATTTGTAGCATTGGGCGAATTGGCGCAATTGATAGAAGAAAAATCGGAAGATATAAAAGAGGTGCAACAGTTGAACAAATTGTTAAAACAAGAGTGGCAAGTTGTTTCAACATTGTTGGTTTAAAATTAGAATTTATCAGAAATTACATGATTACATTGTTTGCTAAAAATAAAGCTAAGTTGCTGTTAATAGGTGTTCTACTTGTTAATATGGCTTTGAGTGCTGTTGGGATAAATAAGAACTACGTAATTGGCGTGGAACTTACGAGTTTCGATGCCAAAGCACAAGGGGTATTGCCGGGCGACACTTTGTATGTGGAGGCAGGCAAGCGTCGGTCGCTTAAAATAAGCAATGTGGAAGGCGATTCATTGAATTATGTGATTATTACAAATATTGGTGGCGATGCCATTATCGAAAATACCTCTTTTCATTATGGATTCTGGATTTCGGGAAGTTCATACTTTCGCCTTACCGGAAGTGTTCAAAACAGACAGGAATATGGTATTCGCATACTTAAAACCGGCAAGGGAGCAAATGGGCTTAGTCTCGACACCAAATGCACGAACTATGAGGTAGATCACATTGAAATTTCGAATACCGGTTTTGCAGGTATTTCGGCTTTTACGCACCCCACCTGCGATTTGATGTCCAACCGGGGCAATTTTGTACAGCGAAATACAGTGATTCGTGATAATTATATTCACGATACCTTTGGCGAAGGTATGTATGTCGGGCATTCGTTTTACAACGGCTATACTATTGAGTGCAACGGTGAAAACAAAGTTGTTTATCCGCACGAAATTATCGGACTCAGAGTATATAACAATATTCTGAAAAATATTGGTTACGACGCATTGCAGGTGTGTTGTGCTATTGACAGTTGCGAAGTGTATAATAACCAAATTTCGAACTACGGTACCGGTAATGAACCATCGCAACATTCAGGTATTCAGATAGGTGCAGGGACAAAACTGCGTTGCTACAACAATTCAATTTTGAGTGGCTCAGGCACAGGAATTATGATGTTGGGGTTTGCCGATAGCTATATTTACAACAATGTAATAGTAAATGCCGGAAAGGACTTTTTTGCCGACGATGCCGAAATGCGCATTCACGGAATTTTTGTCGACGACCGAGGAACATTGCCCAATACAAGTCATTACATTTTGAATAATACCATTCTTTCGCCAAAATCGGATGGAATCCGGTTTTTCTCCACTGTAAGTTCGAAAAATATAGTGGCTAATAATCTTATAGTTAACCCCGGTTCGAGTTATGTGTACGAACCCAACGATTATCGCTATATTTATTACAAGCCAGGTGTTGATTTGCAAATACAGAATAATTTTTTCGCCGGTTATGTTCAATCGGATTTGTGTGCCGATAGCATTGAGTCGGTTTATAATTGCATGAAAAATTTTCCACTGGACAACAAAGGTATCGATGTTCAGAAATATAGCATAAATGTCGATTTTTTCAATCGTTTCAGGAGTACAACTCCAAGTATAGGCGCTTTCGAATACGAGTTGAATAGTTTTCCGTATACGGTTAAAAAAGAAGATTTTGATTTTTTTCAGAACACTGAAACTGGTGTAATAATGGTTGAAAACAAGTCGAGTGAACTATTACGGTATTTTATGATTTTTAACAGTGCAGGGGGAAAAGTATTCAGTAAAAAAATTAACGAACCCCGATTTTTTATGGTAAACATAAAAGGATTACTTAAAAAAGGGATTTACATATTTTCAATTGAACGAAACACATCTGTTTTTTCGCATAAATTTATAGTTACAAACTGATGATAATAATTAATAATCGAAAATGAAATCTACCGAATATACTATTTCAGATCAGGATTTTAGTATTGAAAAACTTAAAGTTCAAAATCGAAAACTACTAAAAGCTATTGAGCAAAGTACTGCCACCATAGTGATATCTGATACAGCAGGAATAATTGAATATGTAAATCCACAATTCTCAATACTAACAGGTTATAGTGCAAGCGAAGCTATTGGGTTAAATCCTCGCGTGTTAAAATCGGAAAAAACACCTCCCGAAACATTTAAAACTTTGTGGGAAACTATAACTGCTGGTAAAGAATGGCGCGGAGAATTTTGTAATAAGAAAAAAGACGGAGAACTTTTTTGGGAATCGGCAGTAATTTCGCCTGTTTTTGATAATAGTGGGAGTATTACAAATTATATTGCTGTAAAAGAAGATATTACCGAGTCCAAAAAAACACACGATGAAATAATCAGAATGTCCAGATTGCAGGATTTGTTGGTGAACCTTTCGTTACGCAATATTAATGTAAATACAAGTGAGTTTGAACAAAACATTATCAAATCGTTACAGGAAATTAGTGAATTTATTGAAGCTGATCGTGCCGTGATTTTTAAGTACAATTGGGCAGAAGATACTTGTAGCGCAAAATATGAATGGCTTAATAACAGTATAAAATCAATAAAGAGTGAATCGCTTAAAATTCCATTTGCGGAAATTACATCCTGGGTTGAGAGTCATAAATCGGGCAAAAATTTTTATATTCCTGATTTGTCAGTTTACTACGGCGAAAGTGCAAAAATACTTAAATTAATAGGAGTAAAAAGTTTAATTTCAGTACCATTTTTTATTGGAAACGAGTGTGCTGGTTTTATTTGTTTCGAATCAATTGTAAAACAGCATAGTTACACATCGAAAGAAAATGATTTGCTTAAAGTTTTTGGACAAATTTATGCGAGCCTGATACAGCGATTTAATTTGGAGCAAACACTTAAATTTGAGAAAGATAACGCACTAAAGGCAAACACGGCGAAATCCGAATTTTTGGCAAATATGAGTCACGAACTTCGTACGCCACTCAACGGTGTGATTGGTTTTTCGGAATTACTCATGCAGACTGACATTAACGATGTACAGTTGCAGTATGCTTCAGCCATTAATTCGAGCGCCAAATCGTTGCTTAACGTGATAAATGACATTCTCGATTTATCGAAAATTGAAGCCGGAAAGCTTGATTTGGAAATTGTAAAATGCGATATGATAGAGCTTATCGAGCACAGCATCGATATTATTAAGCATAGCGCCGAGAAAAAGAATTTGGAAATTTTACTGAACATCCCCGATTACCTGCCCCGTTTTGCCTATATCGACCCCATTCGTGTGTTGCAGATATTAATTAATCTATTGGGCAATGCTGTGAAGTTTACCAACAGAGGCGAAATTGAATTAAGAGTAAATTTCAGTGAGTTGGATTTTGAGAAAGGAACATATACTTTCACTGTTCGCGATACGGGTATAGGAATTAACGATACTCAAAAATTAAAACTTTTCAAAGCATTTTCGCAAGCCGATACTTCGACAACCCGTCGTTTTGGAGGTACCGGTTTGGGACTCAGTATTTCCGAAAAACTGGCGAATAAAATGGGTAGTACCATTCAGCTCGAAAGTAAAGTAGGAGAAGGTTCGGTGTTTTATTTCACTGTCGATGCTATGTACGATTCTGATAGCTCGTTATTTAGCGAGAAGATTGAAAATATACATCGCGTTTTGGTTATCGACGACAACATGAACAGTCGCATTAGCATTCAGAAAATGCTTACCAACTGGGGTATCGAAACGGTGATTTGCGAAAGTGCTTCGGAGGCTGTATTTATTTTGCAAATGACAGCGCCTTTCGATTTAATAATTGTAGATAATTTTATTCACGATAGCAATGGACTTCAATCTATTCGGTTGATTTGCAAAAAGTTGAATATCACTGTCGATTCACAGAACTTTTTACTGCTGCATGCAGCTACCGACGATTATGTTTTCCACAACGAATGCGAGCAGGTTGGAATTAAATATTTGATTGAGAAGCCTTTACGATACGATGAGGTGTTTAGGTACTTATCGGCAATAAATGTTGAACAACCCCAAGCTGAAGTGAAAGAAGAAGCGAAAGAAGAAACGAAACAACAAAAAGATATGGAAAGAAAGGCAAAAATTTTAATTGCCGACGACGACATGTTCAACATGATGTTGGCAAAAGCAATGATTTTAAAAATAGTTCCCAATATTGAAATAACGGAGGCTGTAAACGGCAAAATTGCTATGGAACATGCTATTGCCAATGACTTTGATATTGTATTTATGGATGTGCAAATGCCGGAAATGGATGGTAATGAAGCTACAAAAGCCATTCGTAGATTCGAAAAAACAACCAATAGACACACAGCTGTTGTTGGATTAACGGCGGGTGCGCTTACAGAAGAACGCGAAAAGTGTTTAAATTCGGGCATGGACGAATTTTTAACAAAACCAATTGAATCGGCAAAATTAAAAGAAACTATTGAGCGTATTTTAGGTTTGTAAAGTTCATAAAGTTTATAAAGTTTGGGATTAATTTACCAATCAACACATTAACAAATTACCAAAAATGAAAGAAAATAATGATAAAATCATTTTGATTATTGATGATAATCCGATGAACCTCTTGCTGACTTCAAAAATTCTTGAAGGTTTTGGATATCAAACACGTACAGCCGAAAGCGGTATGGAAGGCATAGCTCAAGTCGAAAAGGAAATTCCGTCGCTAATTTTGCTCGATATAAGCATGCCCGTCATGGATGGTTATGAAGTTTGCGAGGAAATAAAGAAAAATGAAAAATGGATTGAAATTCCAATTATATTCTTAACAGCCAATACATTGACTGAGGATTTGGTAAAGGGGTTCGAAAAGGGCGGTGTAGATTATATCACTAAACCATTTAGAAGTGAGGAATTGTCCGTTCGTGTTCGAACGCATCTCGAATTGTTTGAGTCGCGCAACGAAATATTGAAAATGAACCGTCAGCGCGATAAATTGTATTCTATTATTGCCCACGATATTCGCTCACCACTGTCGGGTATTTTGCAAACTATTGATGCCATCGATCAGGGTTATTTTGACCCAACTACAGAGGATTTTAAAGAGATTATTCATCACCTTAAGGAACGTACCAAAGAAACCAGTACCTTGCTAACCAGCTTGCTACAATGGTCGCGTGCGAAGAGTGATAAATTTGAAATGCATCCTTCCGAAACAAATGTGTATGTGGTTGTTTCGAGTTGCCTGCAACTGTTGGATGCCAATGCTTCGAGCAAAAATATCAATATACATTTCGATTCGGACGAAAATGCCGTAGCTTGGTGTGACGAAGTTTCAATACACACCGTAATTCGTAACCTGATTTCGAATGCTATAAAATTTACCAACAGCAATGGCAGTATATGGATACGTACAAAACGTACTGATTCTAATTTGCGTATCGAAATTATTGACTCAGGAGTTGGTATGAGTGATGAAACCATTAAAAAGATTTTTGAGCAAAACGAACATTACACGAGTGCCGGAACTAACAATGAGCAAGGTACTGGTCTTGGTCTGATGCTTGTAAAAGAATTTGTAGAAAAAAATAATGGTAAAATATTGGTTGACAGTGTTTTAGGGCATGGATCAACTTTTGTAATTGAATTGCCAATCCCCAAAAACTCTTAGTTATGGAAGATTTAATGCTAAACATACTTATTATTGACGATGATCCGGTGTATCGCCGTCTTTCGTCGTCGATATTGAAAGAAAAATTCAATGTTTATACAGTTGATTCACCATCTGCTGCATTTCAGATACTTAAAAATCAGCAAATTGATTATGTAATTTGCGATTATCGCTTGCCCGAAATGGATGGATTGGATGTATTGGCACGTATTAAAGCTGATTATCCTCAGGTGGAGGTAATAATGATAAGCGACTCGGACGATATGAATACGGTGATTGAAGCACTCCGACGTGGCGCGGTAGATTATTTTAAAAAACCATTTACACCGGCCGATATTTGGATGTCGATTGAAAAAACACGCAAATATACCGAACTAAAGAAAAGCTATCATTCGGAAAAAAATAAGAATACCGAACTTAAAAAAATAGTAGATAGTGAGTTTGGCGTGGAAATGATTGGAAGTTCTAAAATTATTTCGGATACCAAAAATCAAATGCGCATGGTGGCTCAAACTCCTGATACATCAGTGCTTATATTAGGCGAAAGTGGAACTGGAAAGGAATTGGTTGCGCGTGGAATTCATAACCTGAGTAAACGCAAAGATGAATTTTTTGGTGCTGTAAATATGTCGGCAATTCCCGAAAACCTGTTCGAAAGTGAGTTTTTCGGACATAAAAGGGGTAGTTTTACAGGAGCAATTTCCGACAAAGCCGGTTGGTTCGAAACAGCCAACAAAGGCACGCTGTTTTTGGACGAAATTGGCGAAATGACACCTAACCTACAAGTAAAATTGCTTCGTGTACTTGAAGATAGAACGTATACAAAAGTGGGTACACAGGCCTCGAATAATTTCGATATTCGGATTGTAGCAGCAACCAATAAACCTATCGAGCTGATTTCGAGCGGTAAAGAGTTTCGTCTCGATTTGTTTCATCGCGTGGGTACGTTTATTATTTATCTACCACCATTGCGCGAACGAAAAGGTGATATTCCTGAATTAGTAAAGTACTTTGTGGACATGTTTGCACGCAAAATGGCTAAAAATATTAATCATATACAGCCACAAGTATTCGAACTGCTTCAAAATTATAACTTTCAGGGTAATATACGCGAGTTACGTAATATCATTGAGCGTGCTGTCATTTTGTGTTTTGACGGTACGTTACGGACAGAAAGTTTTTCGCTTATGAACGTCTTTGGAGCTAAGGAAACTTCGAATGTTCGCTTCGATACCTATAATTTGGAAGAGATTGAAAAACAGACTATTTTGAAGGCATTAGAGATTTCGAATTTTAATAAATCGGAAGCTGCCCGTTTGCTGAATATTGAGTGGAATGCACTTTATAGGCGTATGCAAAAATTTGGTATCAGTATAAAGTAGTTACGAACAAAAAGTTGTGAATTACGAGTTGCGAATTACCAGATACGAGTTACAATATAAAAAAAAGGCTATTCGTTTTCGAAGAATAGTCTTTAAAATATAATAGTTTTTTGGCTGGGTGTAATTTTTAAATATCAGCAATTTAAGTTGTTAGCTTTTTGGTTTGTGTATTGCATAGTGTTGTGCAGTAATAAATTAAAAAGGAATCAATTTTTTTAAAACAACTAAATAAAATGAAGACAATGAATTTTAAATCAACTCTGATTTTAGTTGCAATTTTCAGTGTATTGTTTACTTCGTGTATGAATTACGACGACCTAAACAATAATTTGAACTTTGCAAATTTCGACTTTAAAACAACAAAACAGGTTAATGTTTCAGTATCGACATTAAACACGGCTAACCAGCCTATTGGTGGCGTGTATGTGCAAATTTTTACCGAAAATCCATTAACAGCCGATGGTTTGCTTAAAGAAAACAGCGCCGATTTTTTAATTTTCAAAGGAGTAACATCCGCTACAGGTAAACTCGACTGCTATATTGCTCCGGCTACTTTTGTAGATAGTTTATGTATTTTGGTCAATCACATTGGTTTACCTTCGTTGCAGCAGGTTAAAGTGTCGTCGAACGAAATTGATGTGGTGTTTGGTGGAACTTCGATGCAAGTTGTGAAATCGGCAAGTTCTATGTCGAAAGTTGCTTCAGCAGCCGCATTGCCCGTTCCGAAACAAGTGAGTGGCTATTATGTGTTGGGAAGTTGGAATAGTCAGGGGAAACCATCTTATTTGTGGCAGCCCAACGATGTTATCACTAACGAATTGTTATCCGACATTAATGCTTCATTGCCCGAACAAATTAAACTCACAGTTTCGCACCCCGAATATTTAGCCACCGATGATGAAGGAAGTATAGAACTTATTGAAGATGCCGAAGTTTGGGTAACTTTTGTACACGAAGGTGCCGGATACAAAAACGCACTTGGATATTACACTCACATGAACGATTTGCCTCCGGCAAGCGCTTTAGCCATTACTGATAAAACTATTATTTTCCCAAATGTGTCATATAGTGGTTCTGGCGGAAGTTTGGTTTCGGGTAATAAGATTCAATTGCTTTATTTAAATCCTATTACCAATAATTATAGTATTGTTTTTCCGGCTGGTACAACGGTGGCTTGGTTTTTCATTGCTAACAGTTATAATGGTACAACAAATTCCATTGGCAAAGGAAATGGTACTTTGTATTCCGATAAACGCTTTAATCCAGAAACAAATCTGGACAAAAAGAAACACAATGTAATTTTGAAAGACAATGCCCGTAAGTTGTTATTAATTGGTTTTGAGGATATTAATCGCGAAGGAAATTCCGACGAAGATTTTAACGATGGTGTTTTTTATTCAACAGTAAGTCCATACACAGCTGTGCGGATGGAAAATATTAAAGCTATTGACACTCCAACTGATACCGATGGCGATGGAATTGGCGACACGCTCGACAAATATCCCGAAGATAAAAACAAAGCATTCAACAATTATTATCCTGCTAAAAATAATGTTGGAACACTTGCCTACGAAGATTTGTGGCCAAACAAAGGTGACTACGACTTCAACGATTTGGTTATTGATTATAATTTTAATCAGGTAACAAATGCCGACAATAATGTAGTGGAATTAAATGCTGCATTAACGGTTCGTGCCATTGGAGCATCGTTGCGCAATTCATTCTTGTTGCAGTTGAATACTACTCCTGCGAATGTGAAATCGGTTACAGGTCAGAATTTAACCAAAGCAATTTTTGATTTAAATTCAAACGGAACAGAAAAAAAACAAGCTAAAGCAGTAGTTCCTGTTTTCGACGATTCGTTTAATGTGCTCAATTATACAGGCTCAATAGTAAATACAATTAATGGCGGTTCGTATTCGGTGCCAAAAACTGTAAACCTGAAAGTGGAATTTGTTGTTCCGGTTGCATTAAGTACTTTTGGAACAGCTCCTTACAATCCGTTTATTGTGATTAATGGCGAACGTGGCAGAGAAGTGCATTTGCCTGGTAGTGCGCCTACCGACTTGGTCGATAAATCATTATTCGGAACGCAGGATGATAATACCAATTTGGCAACGCAAAAATATTATATGTCCGATAAGTATTTACCATGGGCTATCAATATCCCTGTAAAATTTGCTTATCCGGCCGAAAAACAAGATATTACAAAATCATTCCTAATGTTTAATAGTTGGGCTAATAGCCGTGGCTTCAACTATATGGATTGGTATTTGGATAAAAGCGGATACCGCGATGTAACAAAATTATTTGTAATTAAATAATAATTTTGCAGAGTTGGACATTGCTCAAACTCTGCAAAATTCATATAAACCCTTTAAATAATGTATCATGAAAAAGAAAATTTTAATTGTAGATGACAAAGCAGAATTTCGCCGTCTCACAAAAACGATTTTATCAAGCAATTATCAGGTTGAAAGTGCCGAAAATGGTGTAGGAGCATTATCTTTGCTACAAAATGGCTATATGCCCGATTTAATAGTGAGCGACTTAATGATGCCGGTACTTGGTGGGCGTGACCTCGTTGATCAGCTTAAAGCTTCGGGAGCATTCAAGCATATTCCAATTATTATTTTATCGAGTATCGACAAAACTGACGAAAAAATCAAACTTATCAAATTGGGAGCCGACGATTATCTCGAAAAACCCTATAATCCAAATGAATTATTAGCTCGTATCGAAAAACTATTGAAAGAATAATACTGCATGTTTTGCAACTGAATTTTCAATTTATAGCTAATTTTGTCAACCTCTAATTAACAAATTTATGATACAACACATAGCTTATTTGGGTAAAAATACCGATTTCGCTTTATCCATTCAAAATCCGAATTTTCATGTTTCGGTTTATAACAGCCCGAATGAAATATTGAATGATTTTACTACCATTGATTTGATTATTTTCGAAGAAAACGAACAGTATTCATTTGATATATTTCGCAATTTAAAAACCATTTTAGCAAAAAGTAAAATCGTTTTTTTTGTTGTAAATAATATTGTGCCAGCTTCGGAATATCTCAAAATTGGTGTGCACGATGCATTTACATTCGATACAAAGCCCGCCGTTTTAATCAAACGTTTTGAATTTGTAAAAGCGCACTACGACGATTTAGTGGGCTCCAAAAAAGATGAGGTGGCTCCTTTCAAACTACCATTGTGGAAACGAACTTTTGACATTATCTTTGCGGGTAGCGTATTGCTGTTTTTGCTACCTATATTTTTAATTATAATTATTGCTATACGGTTAGAATCGAAAGGTAAATTTTATTATGCTGCATCGCGAATAGGCACTGGATATAAGGTTTTTGGATTTCTGAAATTTCGAAGCATGTACACCGATGCCGATAAACGTGTTGATGAATTGATGAAAAAAAATCAATATGGAGTAGCTAATGAAGTTGATGATGCAAAAGTGGTAATAGAGGAAAACGTAGAAAAATCTACTTATGAGCATCTTAACACCGGCGATACAGTTTTGATACACGACGAAGGTTTTATTTCGGAAGAAAAAGTACAGCAAAAGAAGGCCGAGAAACGCGAAAATGCATTTTTTAAAATGGCTAACGATCCGCGTATTACCAAAGTTGGTCGCATACTTCGCAATACAAGTATTGATGAGCTGCCGCAATTTATCAATGTGCTCAAAGGCGATATGTCGATTGTGGGTAATCGTCCGTTGCCGCTTTACGAGGCCGAGCTGCTTACTACCGACCAATGGTCGAAACGCTTCTCAGCACCGGCGGGAATTACCGGACTGTGGCAGGTTACAAAGCGCGGTGGCTCCAATGTGATGTCGGCCGACGAACGCAAACAACTTGATATTGAATATGCTGATAATTTCTCGTTTTGGTACGATATTAAAATTTTATTGAAAACAATTCCGGCTATGTTGCAACACGAAAATGTTTAAATTATGATGCGAATTTTTTCTTTGATGCTTACGTTATTTTTAACGGTATCGGTTTTTACTCAATCGGCAGTGAAAACTGATAGCGTAATCAACGATTTGGCTTTCGAAAAGCAGATTATTCCAAATTTAGAAACATGCATTCAGTCGGCTTTGACCAATTCGCCATTGCTCAAAGCCAACGACCAGCAAATAGAAAAACTCTTAGAAGAAATTAAAATCAAGAAAAAATCGTGGTTGGATTATGTGCAAATTGATGCTAATTCGAGGTATGGTTTGTTCAATCAGCTCACTTTATCCGAAACTACGGGCGGAACAGATGTTGCTGTGCAGCAAGCCAAAGAACAATTTAACTATTTTGCAGGGCTGACTATAAAATTGCCGCTTTCGTATTTTGTAAGCAATAAAAACGAACAGAAAATACTGAAAATAAGTATTAAAGAGTCGGAACTAAAAAAGGAAGATTTAAAAAATGAAATTTCGAAATTGGTGGTGGTGGAGTATTTTAAACTCAAAAATTACTACGACATGCTCGATGCGCAGCAAAACAACCTGCAAACCACACAAATAGACTACTTAAAAGCCAAAAAAGATATTCAAAACGGAATGCTCGGTATGACTGAGTTTGCAAGTATTTCTACCTCGTACACCAAAGCTGTTGAGGCATTTACAAAAACAAAAAACGATTATTATACTCAGTTCTACATACTGAAAATTCTGACAGGTTCTAATCTTCAACAAAAAGCCTTATGAACATTATTAGATTTCTGAAAATAATTTCAGGTAAATTTTTGTATATATTGCTCATACCCATGGTGGTAGGAGCAGTTGTTTTTTTTCTGACGAAAGACTTGCCTGTAAAATACGCTACTTTTTCTACTATTTATTCGGGGGTAACTTCCAATAGTGGTTTGGCGGTCGATATTATTAAGGTGGATAATGTGGCTACGCAGAACGAGTATAATAATTTGATGACAATACTGAAATCAAATTCCTTGTTCGAAGATATTTCGCTGCATTTGCTCACGCAACATCTTATTCTGACAAAGCCTGTCAAAGAAATTATTTCGGAGAAATCTTTTGTCGAATTGCAAAAATCGGTTCCCAATAAGGTGAAAAAGTTGGTGGTGAAAGGAAATTTCGAAAAAACCTATAGCAATCTGAAAGGTTTTATTGAGCAGGATGAAAAGAATTTTATTTACCGAACCATAAATTATGGTCATAAATATTACAGTGTGCAGGCACTATCTAATATTAAGGGCGAAAGGCTGACTAATAGCGATTTAATAAAAATAAGTTACGAAGCCGAAGATCAGGGAATATGTTTTAATACGGTAAAATTTGCCACCGAAATTTTTGTTGAACGCTATAGCGAACTCAAAATAAGTCAGTCGAACTCGGCTGTCGCTTATTTTGAAGAACAACTTAAACTTGCTGCCGAAAAACTGAATAAAGCTGAGCAGGAATTGCTCGATTTCAATATCGACAACGATATTATCAACTATTACGAACAAACTGAGCAGGTTACCACACAACAAGAAAAGATAGAAGTCCGTCTGCAAGAGGTTAAAATGGAGTACGAAGCATCCGAAGCTGTACTTGCAAGGCTCGAAGCTGAGGTTGAAAAACGTTATAATATTAATCTGCGCAATTCCGAGATATTACGTATCCGCGAGCAATTGGTGGATCGTAATAATGCTATTACTGCTATTGAACTCGACGAAAAATCGACCAATCGAAATCAACTACTCTCGCTGAGAACAAAACTTGCCGAAACCGAAAGGTCACTCGAAAATAAAATTGATTCGCTTAATATCTTCGAAAATAAAAGTCAGGGTGTCGAATTGCAAAAAATGCTATCGGAATGGTTGGATGCCGTAAAGAATCACGAAAATTATAGTGCTTTGTATAAATCCATGAAGATACGTCAGATTGATTTTATGAAGCAGTTTAAGCGTTATGCGCCACTTGGTGCCACTATCAAACGCATTGAGCGTGAAATAGATGTGTACGAGCGAGAATACCTGAGCATTTTACATTCGCTCGGAATGGCTAAGCAAAATCAACAAAATATTGATATGCGTTCGAATATGAAAGTATTCGACAAAGCTCAATTTCCAATAAATGCTATTGCTGCGAAAAAGAAATTGTATGTGATTGCTGCTGCCTTGTTTTCGTTGATATTTTATTTATTGGGAGTATTTATTATTGAGTTAATGGATTCGCGTGTGAAAACACCATCGCTGCTTGCAAAACTCACTGAGCTCGAGGTGGTTAGTGCATTCAACGATATTACAAATAAAAAATACAAGTTCTCGGAATTTATAACCGAAAAAGCATCGCTGTTGATTTACGAGAAATTGAAAGTGCTTTCGTTGGATAAACCAAAGCCATTTGTTGTTCAGGCGTTTAGTAGTTGGGGTGCTGCCGGAAAGCTTTTCGTGGCTCAGCAAACTTCAAACGAAATTGTACGTCATGGGTTTACGGTCACAATTATTTGTTTTGATAAAAAGTGTGCCGAAAATACCGATTTGTCAATAGTTAAATTGCACGAACATTTGCTCAAATTCGACAATTATGACGACTTATTAAAGGCTGAAAATATTACAACTGATTTTGTACTGGCAATTTTTCCACCTGTCAGCAATGGTTTCGAAAATTCAGTAATCATAAATACAGCGCAGGCTAATTTTACTGTTTTCGATGCAGGTACTTCGTGGTCGGATGCCGATAATTTTATGCTCAATAAGTTGAAGTTGCTGGTAACTAATAATTTATTTGCCATTCTTACACGTGCTTATCCCGATAATCTGGAAGAGATGTACGGCGAAATACCTAAAAAACGCTCGTTTATTCGTGTTTTTATAAAAAAAATGCTCCGACGAATTATTCATTAACCGTAGAGACGAGGCGTGCCTCGTCTCATTTTTGAAACGTATAGTGCTATAAAATTACCTTAAATGAGTGTAAATCCTTCCATCGATAATTATAACGCTAAGCATGCTGCCCTTGTTGCATCGGTCAGTTTGTTTTTCGGGATGCTTGTTGTTGGGGCTGTTTACTTTTTTTCTAAAGATAATTTTGTTGCCGGAATAGCTTTGTTGGTTTTACCATTTCCCATTTTATACCTTTATAAATTTTTTGCGAATCCACGTATTGGTTTTGTATCGGTGCTTGTAGCTAACTACTTCGCTATAGGTCTGTCGCGTTATATTCCTGCGCCGGTTGGTTTAACGGTCGATGCTTTGCTGTTTCTTACCCTACTGGCTGTGATTTTTAGTCAATTTAACCACAAAGTGGAGTGGAAAAATGCCGGCACCGATTATACATGGTTTGTGATTATTTGGTTCGGAATGACTATGTTTCAGCTCATTAATCCGGAGGCTGTTAGTCGCGAAGCGTGGTTTTACGCTATGCGCGGTCAGGCATTTTACTTAGTGCTCACAGTGCCATTGGTGTATCTCATTTTCAATAAATCCCGCGATTTGCAATTGCTGATTACACTTTGCGCTTGGTTTACGTTGTTGGCTGTTGTTAAAGGACTTATGCAGAAATATGTGGGCGTAGACCATTGGGAACAGGTATGGCTCAACCAACCCGGAAACCGAAGTACACATATTTTGTTTGGTCAGCTTCGTGTGTTTTCGTTTTATTCCGATGCTGGAACTTTTGGTGGCTCAATGGGTTATTTTGGAGTTGTTTTTACTGTGTTAGGCATTCACGAAGAAGTAAAACGACGCAAATATTTTTACTATTTTGTAGCCATTGCATCGTTGTATGCCATGCTTATCTCGGGCACTCGAAGTGCTATAGCTGCTCCGCTTATGGGATTTGCACTTTATACCGTTTTATCTAAACGGTTTAAAGTCATGATTTTTGTTGGTTCTATCGTTTTTGTGATATTTTTTATTTTAAAATATACGATGATAGGGCAGGGGAACTACGACATCCGGCGCATGCGAAGTGCTTTTGCCGAAGATAATGCTTCGCTGAATGTGCGTCAGGAAAATCGAAAACTTTTTGCCGAATACCTGAAAAATCGTCCGTTTGGTGGTGGTGTTGGCTCGTCGGGCAACTGGGGATTACGCTTTAGTCCCGGCACTTTTTTGGCCGAAACAGCTACTGACGGTTGGTATGTTCAGATTTGGGCGGAACAAGGAATTGTAGGCATAACATTTTACCTGATTATGATTGTTTACTTTTTTGTAAAATCTGTTTTCTTAATATTCTTCCGACTTAAAAAACCCGAAAATATATACAAAGCCATTGCTTTTACATCTGGTATGGCAGGGTTAATGGTAACATCCTACAGTGCTTCGAGCTTAGGTCAAATGCCAAATACCATTATTGTAGCGGCTTCAGTTGCGATTATTTCGCTTATGCCCCAATGGGAAAAAGAAACTTTGTAATACTTTGTATTACAGTAAAAAAGTTATTGTGCGACAACATTTTTAGTTTGTGTGCTACAAGTAATAGTTTTAGTATGTGTTATATTTGTACGGAATAAATGCAAGACAAATATGCTTTTTAATGCCGCAGTTGAATTATTTATTAAAAATGTTTGTTGCATAGAATTTTCAAATTATTAAATTATGTTGCTTGGAGAAAACATTATTTGCATTGCCAATACAAGTTGGTTTGGTAATTATGCCAAATCAACCGTTCAGCTGTTGGAGCGATTAGCTAAAAACAATCGGGTGCTTTTTGTTGAATATCCTTATACAATTAAAGATGTTTATGCAACACTTCGTGGTAGGCAAAATGCTCCTGTAAAACGCATGTTGGGGTTTGAAAAACGTTTGCAAATAATAAATTCAAATGTTGGAAGTCAGGTTTATAATTTGGTTATTCCACCCGGGATTCCTGTTTTTTTTCTTAAAAACGAATGTATTTTCAACCTGCTTTTTCCGATTAATGTGCTTATTTATAAGCTTACAATGAAATGGGCAATGCGCAAATTAAAGTTTATAAATCCCATTGTTATTACAGCCTATAATCCTATTTTTGGATTGTCGTTGTTACATAAATTGGGAGAAAAGTTGCATATCTATTACTGCTATGATGGCGTAGAATCTGTATTTTTCGGGAAACGTATTTTTGATATTGAGAATCGATTTTCAGCTAAAGTTAATGGCATAATCACCACTTCCGATTTTTTAAATGCTGAAAAAAGGAAACTTAACCCGAACTGCTTTGTGGTGAAAAACGGAGTTGATTTTAAGGTGTTTAGCAAATTTGCCAAAATTGAAGTCTTTAAGCGGGAGCATAAACGTGTTGGATTTATTGGAAGTCTTGACCCTCGTTTCGACATTGATACAGTGGAATATGCGGTGAGTAAACTACAAAATTTTGATTTTGAATTTACCGGCGATATGCGTAACGAAAAACTCAAAGCGAGGCTACAAAAATTTAGCAATGTGCGTTTTTTTGATCCTATTAAACCAAATGAAGTACCCGAATTGCTCGCAACGTATGATGTTGGCATGATTCCGTACATTGTAAACGAAGTGAACCGAAATATTTATCCGCTTAAAATAAATGAGTATTTGGCGGTGGGTGTGCCTTTGGTAATGAATGCTTTTGCACATTTGCCCGAATTCGATGGATTAGTAAGTGTAGCAAACGATAAAGACGAATTTGTTCAAAAATTGGTAGATGAAACCCAAAAAGATTCGGTTGAGAAAATTAGAAAACGCATCGATTTTGCTTCGGCTAATTCGTGGGAAGCTCGTGCCGAAAGCTTCGGAGATATTATTCGTAAAATGGGTTGATGTGATGATGTGATAATGTGATGATGTGATAATGTGATAATGTGTTGATATGATAATAAGTGAGTTACATTATAACTTTACAAACTTTTAAAAACTATATATTATGAATTTTAGAAACATTGCCGATTTGAATAATATTATACTCCGAAAGTTGAGTATTTTGCCCCGCGATTTCGATTTAATTGTAGGTGTGCCCCGTAGCGGAATGTTGCCAGCAAATCTTATTGCTTTGTATTTAAGTAAACCGTTTACTGATATTCATTCGTTCCGTAACGGACATATTTACAAAGCCGGTGAACGTGGTCAGTTTATTGATGTTAAGGATTTTAAGAAAATTCTGATTGTTGACGATAGTATCGCTTCGGGTTCGGCTATAATTAAAGCCAAAGAACTTATCAAAGAAGTAGCACCTAATTTTGATATTTCGTATTGTGCTATTTATGTGGTGCCTGGAAAAGAAAATTTGGTTGATTATTATTTCGAATCGGTAGCTTTGCCACGCTATTTTCAGTGGAATATTTTTAATCATACTACGCTCGATAAAGCTTGTTTTGATATTGATGGCGTATTGTGCGTTGACCCAACAGAAGAACAAAACGACGATGGACCACTTTATACAGATTTTATTCTGAATGCTGCACCTCTTTATATTCCTAAGAGTAAAATTGGAACTTTGGTAACTTCGCGCCTTGAAAAATACCGAAAAGAGACCGAAATATGGCTTGAAAGAAATGGGGTAAAATATAATAAGCTAATTATGCTTGATTTGCCCGATATGCGTGCCCGTCAAAAAGCCAATAGTCACGGACAGCATAAAGCAAATACCTATAAGCTTTCAGAATATAATTTGTTTTTCGAAAGTTCGTTGCAGCAAGCACTCGAAATAAACAAAATTACCGGAAAACCTGTTTTTTGTACCGAAAATTTTGAAATGATTTTTGATGCACAATCCTTTGCTTACAATGTGAAGAGTGGTAAGTATTTTCCGGGACTACGAAGAATTGCTTTAAAAATCAGGAATAAATATTTTAAGAAATAACTTTTTTCATTTTTTGAAATAGGTTTGCAACATCGCTGTACGGTATTCAAAAATTGCTTTTACCTTTTTGTCCACAAGCAGTTTGCCGGCAATACTTCAGGCAATTCACCTGCCTATGTCGTAGTTGAGAATATCAGTCATCAAAACACCACCTTCAACAGCCTTAACCCATCTTGCAGCAAAACCCTCTATACTGTTAAATAAATAGTTAAATTAT
>DYSC01000261.1 GCA_020726365.1 Porphyromonas sp. | reverse complement strand
AATGGTGTAACGGAAGTGTAGGAATGTATAGTGGCAGTTATACTGGATATTCACAATGGGCAACTGTAAAAAATATTCATCCTGCATTAAAAACTATTGTACCACAAGTGGCTGTAATGCCAGGTTATGATTTCCCAATGGAAAATAACGTTCCGTTATCACACATTTTAAGTTGGAGCAACGACAATATTTATAAAAACAAACAATTACCAAGAAGTTTGCCCTTTGATTTTTTCAATAAAGGAACGGCATACAACAAACTTGATAGTTTAGCAGGTATTCCAAATCCAATCTTTCAAAATTGGTTATCTCATCCAGCTTATGACAGTTATTGGCAATCAATGGTGCCAACTCCAACCGAATACGCAAAAATCAATATTCCTGTTTTGACAACAACAGGTTATTATGATGGTTCGCAAATTGGTGCCTTACAATATTTCAAATTGCATAATAAATATAATAAAAATACTAATCATTATTTTGTAATTGGTCCTTACGACCATTTTGGCGGACAACGCAGACCTGCAAAAAACCTGATGGGGTATGAAATTGATAGTGTTGCAAATATTAGTATGGAAAAATTAGCTTATGATTGGCTTGACTTTATTCTAAAAGGCAAACCGAAACCTGAGTTACTTAAAGATAAAGTTAATTTTCAAGTTATGGGAACGAATGAATGGAGACACGCACCCAATTTGCAAATAATCAACAATGATACATTGACCTTTTATTTGGATAATAAATCGTTGATTGCTCAAAAACCGAAAAAGAAAGGATTTGAAACACAAATCGTAGATTTTAAGGATAGAGAAAACCAAAATAATTATTACACACCAGAAATTATTTTTGACACATTAGACGCAAGCAACGGTTTGGTTTTTACCACAGAACCTTTTCAAAAGGAGTTCACTATTAATGGTTCATTTACTGGCAATCTTTGGACGACTATCAATAAAAAAGATATGGATGTTTCGTTAGCTTTATATGAAATAATGCCAGACGGAAGATATTTTTTTCTTACAAGATATGTTGGCAGAGCAAGTTTTGCAAAAGACAATTCTAAACTACAACTACTGAAACCAAACAAAAAGGAAAATATTCCTTTTGACAACACTCGTTTTGTGAGTAAGAAAATTAATAAAGGTAGCCGACTTGTTATATTACTCAACATTAATAAACATCCATTTGAGATTATCAATTACGGTTCGGGAAAACCTGTATCAGAAGAAACAATACAAGATGCTGGAGAACCATTACAAATAAA
>DYSC01000260.1 GCA_020726365.1 Porphyromonas sp. | reverse complement strand
ATGAGTGATGTAGTAAATAAATTGTGGGGCTTTTGCCACACGTTAAGGCACGAGGGGATTGATTACAACGATTATATTGAGCAACTTTCATTTTTGCTTTTCCTGAAAATGGCTGACGAAAAAGAGGTGCATCTTACCGAAAAATATAATTGGCAAGCTCTTAAAAATTTAAGCGGTGGAGATTTAATGGACCACTACACCGATTCATTAAAGGAATTAGCTAAAGAAACCGGATTGCTTGGTGAAATCTTTACACAAGCACAAAACCGTTTCAACAACCCGGTGAGTTTAAAAAAATTACTCAACCTGATTGAAGAGGATGAATGGACTTCTATGGATGTTGATGTTAAAGGTGCAGCATTTGAAGGACTTTTAGAAAAAGCAGCCAGCGAAGGGAAAAAAGGTGCAGGGCAATATTTTACTCCACGCCCTTTAATACAAAGCATGGTTCGCTTGATGAAGCCAGACCCAAGAGGAAAAAATACATTTACAATTTCTGACCCTGCTTGTGGTACAGGTGGTTTTTTGGTTTGTGCATACGAATGGCTTCTGAACGAATGTAAAGGAGCTTTTCCTCGTGAAGATGTTAAGAGAATCCGAGAAAACACTTATTACGGACAAGAGCTGGTTGCACGTCCAAGAAGATTGGCTTTAATGAATATGTATTTGCATGGCGTTACTCCAAAAATAAAATTGGGCGATACAATTTATAACAATCCTAGCAGCGACCGTTTTGATGTGGTTTTGGCAAATCCACCATTTGGAACCAAAGGGGCAAACCAAGTGCCCGAACGTGATGATTTTACGATAGAAACAAGCAACAAACAGCTCAATTTTGTACAACACATTATGAGTATGCTTAAAACTGGCGGACGTGCTGCAATTGTGTTGCCCGACAATGTTTTGTTTGAAGATAAAGCAGGTGAAGTTTTTGAAATTCTGATGCAAGATTGTAATTTGCATACCATAATTCGTTTACCACGAGGAACATTTACACCTTATGCACAAGGTGTAAAAGCAAATGTCATTTTTCTACAAAAAGGTTTGCCAACCGAAAAAGTTTGGATTTACGATAACCGCAGCAACATTGAAGGCATTACAAAAAAAGACCGCCCACTTACAGCTAAACATTTCGAGGAATTTGAAAAGTGCTATGGTTCTGACCCCAACGGCAAAAGCAAACGAATAGACCAAGGCGAATCAGGGCGTTTCCGTTGCTTTACCATTGAAGACATTAAAAAACGCAATTACAAATTAGACCTTAC
>DYSC01000093.1:1501-7485 GCA_020726365.1 Porphyromonas sp. | reverse complement strand
TATAATGGTAATGGTTTATCCTATTGGTTTAACTATTTCAATTCGCATACCTAAAGCAGAAATCATTCGATAGAAAGCTCCTACACTTGGCGATATTGCTCCGTTTTCAATACGCGAAATGTACGATTTGGTTGTCCCTGTTAGCTGAGCCAATTCCGACTGAGTTATCTTTGCCTCCTTTCGTGCTTGATGCAAAACCATACCCGAGTAAAAGTCATAAGCATTTTGTTCGAATAATACTCTTTCCTGACTTCCATCTAAGCCATACTTCTTATCGAGAGCTTCGCTATAGTTTTTTATTTTGTTGTCGTTTGTATTCATAATAGTCATTTTTTATTTTAATTGCTTTGTCAATTTCACTTTGCGGAGTTTTTTGCGATTTTTTTTGGAATCCATTAAAAAGTACAACTACTTTATCATCATCGAAAATAAAAAATACCCGATAGATGTTTGAATTATATTCAATTCGAAGTTCATAAACACTCTCTTTGATTAATTTTATGAATTTTATTGGTAGTCTGTCTTGTGTTCTTAGAAGTGTCAATAAATAATCAACCTTTTGTTGTTCCTTGTCGGTTAGTTATTCTATAAATGCTTCGAAATATCCTCCAAAAGTAATAATGGTTCGTTTCATAGTGCAAAGATATACAATGTTTAATTATATTGAAACTTTTTTGAAGTGAATTTTAGTAAAAAATAAAAAAAATCGGACTTACCTCATAGTTGAGGTAAGTCCGATTTTTTGTGAGTTTTATCGATAATATGTAGCACTAACCTCCAAATCTGTAGTGCCGTTGTAAATAATATAGTTTAAATAGATTTTTGTAAAATTAGCATTCACTATTCCTGAACCTGATTTTACAATAAGCCCCTGTTGATTTAAGCTCTGGTTGTTTATAAATATTGAATCACCAATCAATTGAGTATTGACAAAAATATTCTCATAACCATCGTTGTGAAAATTACTAATAAGATAATTTGCATCGCCACTTTTCGATTTATAAATATCTACCGAATACTTAATATTCCGCTGAAACGAAGTTTCACTACAATTCCATGTACCCTTGATGCTGGTATAAGTTGTCGGTGAATTTTCTTTACAACTACTTATTATCAACACTAAAAGTAAGAAAAGCCACAAACTACTTTCTCTTCTTCTTTTTCTTTGGAATAACTTCTCCATTTTTGTAATAAGTTGTTTCAACGAGTTTTCCATTCTTATAGGCTTTTGCTACACCGTTTCGCTGTCCGTTTTCGAAGGTAATTTCGGACATAATTTTACCATCTTTGTAATAGGTAACCCAAATGCCTGTTTTGAAGTCGTTGGCATAATTGCCTTTGTTTTTTAGTTCTCCGGTTTCGTAGTAAAAAGCCCATTCTCCGGCAGCTCTACCATTGCTGTAATTTCCTTTTTGTTTGATGGCACCATCTGGATAATTTACCTGCCATTCGCCATCGAAAGCATCGTTTTCATATCGTCCTGTCGAATACACATTGCCGTTAGTATAATACGATTTCCAATGTCCGTTTTTTTTGTTGCCTTTGTAAATTCCAATTTGTCGAATAACAAGTACTGTAGAGTCGTAATACTCTTTTACAGCACCTTTAATGCTATCATTTACATACATACATTCGTACTTCAAATTTCCCGAAGGATAATACCACGAAAGCTTTCCGTTGAGCCGACCATTACTGTATTGGCAAATTTTATTTACGGTTCCATTGGCATAATCTTTATAATAATCGATAAACTGTCCTTCGCAAAATCCATCTTTCATAACTGCACGGTCGCGAATATTACCGTTTTCGAAATAAGTAACCGAAAAACCATCTTCCACACCCATTTTGTAGCTTCGCATTATGCGTGGTCGTCCGTCCTCGTAATAGGCTTTAAAATCGCCATTCAACAGTCCATCGCTGTAAGTTCCTGTTTCCTGAATTTTGCCATCTTCGAAGTAATTTATGACTGTTCCATCTAATTTATCATTCTTAAAATCAGCATCCTGCATTAATTTGCCATCGGTATAGTAATATTTCAATTTGCCATCTAACAATCCTTTTTTATAATTTAGTTCTTGTTTCAGAATACCTGTATCGTAATAATCCACCCACTTGCCATCGAGCTTGTCGTAATCGTACAATCCTTCCTGCCAAAGTTTATTGTCGGGATACCATATTGTATAAAAACCATGTTTTACGGTTCCGAATTTTTGATGGTCGACTACAAAATACACCTCTTTGGGCTGTTTCTTTTCGGCATTGTAAAAAGTAGAAACTTTTCGTTGTGCCGAAACCGATACAACAAGTAAACTAACGATAAATAATATCTGTAAATGTTTTATTATCATTTTGTTTCGAGCATTAATTGTGTTCCGCCAAGCGGCTGACGATGTCCATAATCGAGTATGGCTGCCAACACATATTTCCCTTTTGTGGTAACACGGGGCATTTGGAGTGTGACTTTACGAGAGGCATCGGGATAAACAGTGGTTTTTACGATGCCGAATTTTTCTTCTTTTCCGGTTTGCATGTTTGCAAGAGTCAGATATACATTGGCATCTATCACATTATCACCAATATTGGCAACTACAACTTCGAAAACTTGTTGCTTATCTGTACGTTTTGTAATCTCTTTTAGTCCATTAATGGTAGCCTTGTAATTATTGTTGCTACGGGGTGATTGTTTTATCATTACCACAATGCGAGGTACTAATAAAACCCCTGTAGCCAGCGTTTTATCAGCTTCGAATGCCGATTGTTCTTTAGCAACTTCCACATGTACCATACACCATCGTGACGAAAAACCATCTTTTGGAACGGTCATATTAATATCTAATTGTGCTGTTTGGTTTGGGTTAAGTTCAATAAATGATGGATTGATATTTAACCAGTCGGCACACGAACGTTTGCTGCTGCCGAGAGGCACAATTTTGCGATTACCATCGGCATCGAGCACAAAATCAGAAATTTTCAGGTTGTATTTTTGTGGCTGCGCCGAATGATTGATAAGCGTAAGTTGTTTTTTCTGAATTTCGCCAGGTTCGGCATTAAAGTTCATAACTACAGGCGAAACTTCGAAGTCCTGAGCACTTAAGAGTTGAAAAAAAACAATAACCAGAAATAGAATACGATATTTTAGCATAATGAAAATTGTATGTTTTATTGAAAATCAGTAATTGAATGTTTTTTGGGTTCAATTATTTTATCAGGCAAAAATACAATTTTGTGTTCATATAAATGCATATTAAACATTTAAAAATATAAAAGCCGATGTTATTTTGCCATTTTTCGGGACGTTTTCTTATAAAAGCCATCGAATTATTTCTATCTTTGTCGTTCAAACGACTAAATATGAAGAAAATATTCATTTTTATTGCATTTTTCAGTTTGTTTGTTAGCTGTGCCAATAAATCGCAGCAGCAAACTGAAGATAAAAAGCCTGTTAGTATTCCGGTTTTTAATGCCGATTCAGCTTATTTTTTTGTAAAAACACAAGTCGATTTTGATGCGCGTGTTCCAAATTCGGAAGCGCACAAGCAATGTGCTGCTTATCTGGCAAATACACTTCGTAGTTTTGGAGCTGAGGTGGTGGAGCAGCGAGCAGTGCTTACAGCTTTTAATGGTTATAAACTCAACGCGGTAAATATAATCGGTTCTTACAATACCGAATCTACCAATAGGGTGCTGCTTTTTGCGCATTGGGATTCACGACCATGGGCTGATAACGACCCCAATCCGGCTAATCATAAAACTCCGGTTATGGCTGCCAACGATGGTGCCAGTGGAGTTGGGGTATTGCTCGAAATGGCGCGTCAGTTTAGTTTACAAAAGCCGAATGTGGGTGTAGATATAATATTTTTCGACGCCGAAGATTATGGTCCTTCGCAAAATTCACATGGGGCTTCGGAAGACTCGTGGTGTCTCGGATCGCAGTATTGGGCTAAAAACCCCCATGTAAAAGGTTACAGCGCTCGTTACGGCATCCTACTCGATATGGTGGGTGCTCCAAGTGCAACTTTTTACAAAGAACAATTTTCGATGTATTATGCTGCTGATGTGGTGGAAAAAGTATGGTCAGCTGCTGCTTCGCTTGGTTTTAGCAACTATTTCCGCAACGAAGAAATGGGGGGTATAACCGATGACCATGTATATGTGAATAAGTTAGCAGGCATTCCGAGCATCGATATTATTCAGTATCGCAACGAAGGACAAAATTCCGGTTTCGGTCATTATTGGCATACTGTAAACGATACGATGGAAAATATTGACAAAAACACACTTTTTGCAGTTGGTACAACATTGATGCAAGTGGTGTATAATGAGTGAAGCCCCTAAATTCTCCTTCAGGGGACTTTAAGAGCTTATAGTTATTTGAATGTAGAGTTTTTTGAAATATTTTTAATTTTCAATTCCCCCTTTAGGGGGGTTAGGGGGCAAGTTTATGTCATTTAAATTCAAAAAAATTGCAGTAAAAATAGGCAGTAATGTACTTACTCGTGCCGACGGTACGCTCGATATTACACGTATGTCGGCATTGGTCGATCAGATTGCAGTGCTACACAAAAAAGGCGTGGAAGTGGTAATGATTTCATCGGGAGCTGTGGCATCGGGACGAAGTATTTTGGGTCTCAATAAAAAATTGGATGTGGTGGACCAGCGTCAACTCTACTCAGCTGTAGGGCAGGCAAAACTTATCAATCATTACTGGGATTTGTTTCGCAATCATGGCATTACCGTAGGGCAAGTGTTAACTACAAAGGAAAATTTTGGCAGTCGCCGCCATTACCTCAATCAGCGCAACTGCATGCAGTTGATGCTCGATAACAAAGTAATTCCCATTGTAAATGAAAATGATACCGTATCGGTGTCGGAACTAATGTTTACCGACAACGACGAACTTTCGGGACTTATTGCATCGATGATGGATATGGAAGCTCTGATTATTTTGAGCAATATCGATGGTATTTACAACGGTTCGCCGGTCAATCCGGAATCGAAAGTGATTCGCGAAATTCAGAAAGGACAGGATATTTCTGATTTTATCCAAACAACCAAATCCACTTTCGGACGAGGAGGCATGGGAACCAAAACCACCATTGCTCGCAAAATTGCCGACGAGGGAATTGATGTTTTTATTGCCAACGGTAAAACCGATAATATTTTGCTGAAATTGCTCGATAAAAAAGCCGATGTGATTTGCACCCGATTTGTAGCTTCGACCGACGAAGTTTCGAGCGTAAAAAAATGGATAGCACACAGTCAGGGTTTTGCGAAAGGCGAAATTCACGTAAACGAAAATGCAGCCAGAGCTCTTACCGGCGACAAAGCAGTCAGCTTATTACCAATTGGAGCTACCAACATCATTGGCGATTTCGAAAAAGATGATATTGTCAAAATCATCGACCAAGCCGGACAATCGCTCGGCGTTGGCAAAGCACAGTACGACAGTGCCAAATCCCGCGAGCTACTTGGTAAAAAGAACCAAAAACCATTGGTGCATTGCGATTATATGTATTTGGAGTAGAAAATATTATATTTGTAATCGAAAAAATCGAAATTTAAAATTGATTAGCTATGAAAGCATCAGATATTTGGCTGAGATTTACCGTAGGTTGTATGGAAAAGAAGTTAATTTAAAACTTTATGAGTCGCTTGGGGTGGAAAGTCCGATTATTCTGTAACGACCTTGAATAAAAAAGAATATTGATAAAAAGACTGAAAAAGACCTATTAGTTCAATTTTTAATTTACAAAACTATATTTTTTTTAGAAATTATACCCTCTATTGAATTAATAAATTAGCAAACTATGAAAGCAACTGAAACAAAAATTGATGATTTTTTAGCTTCAAATAAAACACAATTTGTAATCCCTGTTTATCAACGAAATTATGATTGGTCCATAACTGAGTGCAAACAACTTCTTTTTGACATTTTACATGTTGGAGAATGTAAAACTATGAATGCTCATTTTATTGGAAGTATT
>DYSC01000093.1:0-1401 GCA_020726365.1 Porphyromonas sp. | reverse complement strand
AAATGGTAAAATTATCACTCCCAGAGAATAATAAATCACTTTTAGCAAGTAAATACGAGCTCTATCTACCAACTGAAAATCAGTTGCTTGATGAGCTTAAAAAAGAACTAAATTCATAACTGAAATAGTATGACAAAAAATAATAACTGGAAACAAACAGTGGTTGCAGCTTCGCGTTCGCTGAATTTGGTGAGCGGCGAAACAATAAATCAGGTTTTACTTGCTTTGGCCGATGAGGCTGAAGTGCAAACAGAGGCTATTCTGGCTGAAAATGCCAAGGATTTGGCAGCCATGGAGAAGTCGAACCCCATGTACGACCGTCTTTTGCTCAGCAAAGAACGGATTGAAGGTATTGCAGCCGATATTCGGAATGTATCTTCGCTCACTTCGCCGCTTGGCAGGCTGATTGACGAAACTGTTCGCCCAAATGGAATGCACATTTCGCGAATTGCGGTGCCATTTGGTGTGGTGGGCATTATTTACGAAGCGCGCCCCAATGTGAGTTTCGATGTGTTTTCACTTTGCATAAAATCGGGAAATGCGTGTGTGCTGAAAGGTGGAACAGATGCTCATAACTCGAATTTGGCTATTGTAAAAGTCATTCAGTCGGTACTTGAACGTTTTGGGTTGGATAAAAATATTGTAACATTACTCCCTGCCGGACGCGAAGCCACTGCCGATTTAATGAATGCCGTGGGTGTGGTGGATGTGATTATTCCGCGTGGCGGAAAAGGCTTGATTGAATTTGTGCGCGATAATTCACGCATTCCAGTAATTGAAACAGGTGCTGGTATTTGCCATACTTATTTCGACGAGTATGGTGATTTGGCAAAAGGCACTGAAATTATTTTTAACGCCAAAACGCGCCGTGTAAGTGTTTGCAACGCTTTAGATTGTTTGGTAATTAACGAAAAACGTTTGGCGGAATTGCCCTCACTTTGCGAAAAATTAGCTACCAAAAACGTTTTAATTTACGCCGATATAAAAGCTTATACTTTTTTGAATGGAAAATACCCAACCGAATTATTACAAAAAGCTACGCCCGAAAGTTACGGCACGGAATTTTTGGATTACAAAATGTCCATCAAAACAGTAGCATCGCTTGCAGAAGCAGTAGAACATATATCACTATACAGCTCCAAACACAGCGAATGCATTGTAAGTGAGAATGATGCAAATATTTCTTATTTTGATAAAATGGTAGATGCGGCTTGTGTGTATACCAATGTATCGACAGCTTTTACCGATGGCGCTCAGTTTGGATTGGGCGCCGAAATTGGCATCAGTACTCAAAAACTACATGCGCGTGGACCTATGGCACTGGCAGAATTGTGTTCGTACAAATGGATTGTGAAAGGCGAAGGACAGATTAGAAGCTAATTTAAAAGGTTTGTAAAGTTC
>DYSC01000259.1 GCA_020726365.1 Porphyromonas sp. | reverse complement strand
ATGTGATAATGTGATGATGAAATGACCATTTACTTTATAACTTTATGAACTTTATAAATTTACAAACTTTATAACTTTACAAACAATTTTATATGAGCAACGAACGTTACAATCTGCGTGGAGTTTCGGCTTCGAAAGAGGATGTGCATGCTGCCATCAAAAACATCGACAAAGGACTTTTTCCACAGGCATTTTGTAAAATTATTCCTGATTTTCTGGGAAACGACCCCGAATACTGCAACATTATGCATGCTGATGGAGCAGGTACAAAATCGTCGTTGGCCTATATTTATTGGAAAGAAACAGGCGATATTTCGGTATGGAAAGGCATTGCGCAGGATGCGTTGATTATGAATATCGACGATTTGTTGTGTGTGGGTGCAACCGATAATATTTTACTTTCGTCGACCATTGGTCGTAACAAAAACCGCATTCCGGGCGAAGTTATTTCAGCCATCATTAACGGAACAAACGAATTGGTTAACGAACTATCGGAAATGGGCGTAAACATTTATCCAACCGGTGGCGAAACTGCCGATGTGGGCGATTTGGTTCGTACCATTATTGTGGATAGCACCGTAACCTGCCGCATGAAACGCTCCAAAGTAATTGACAATGCGAACATTAAAGCGGGAGATGTGATTGTCGGACTCTCGTCGAGCGGACAAGCAACCTACGAAAAAGAATACAATGGCGGCATGGGCAGCAACGGATTGACTTCGGCACGCCACGATGTTTTTGCCAATTATTTAGCTATAAAATATCCCGAAAGTTATAACGTCGATATTCCACAGGATTTGGCTTATTCAGGTTCATGCAAACTCACCGATGCTGTGGAAGGTCTGGATATTGATGCCGGAAAATTAGTACTCTCGCCCACACGCACGTATGCACCTGTGGTAAAAAAACTGTTGGCCGAACTTCGTCCCCATATTCATGGCATGGTGCATTGCTCGGGTGGTGCACAAACCAAAATTCTGCATTTTGTCGAAAATTTGAAAGTGGTAAAAAACAATCTTTTCCCGGTTCCTCCTCTTTTTAAACTCATTCAGAAAGAGTCCGGAACCGATTGGAAAGAGATGTACAAGGTTTTCAATATGGGACACCGATTGGAAGTTTATTTACCTGCCGATTTTGCTGAACAAGTAATTGCCATCTCCAAATCGTTTAATATCGATGCGCGAATAGTAGGACATTGCGAAGCATCCGACAAAAAAGAATTAATGATTGAAAGCGAGTTTGGAAGATTTGAGTATTAAGTTCAACGGTTTATT
>DYSC01000092.1 GCA_020726365.1 Porphyromonas sp. | reverse complement strand
GTGCACTCACGATATTACCACCGAAAAGATAACGGCTATTTTGGGCAATAAACCATCTGAAACAGTAGTGGTGGTACAAGTTATTCGATACTAAAAACGTAGTGCGAGGTTTTTAATTTTTTCGTTTAGTGTTCATGTCGATGGCCGCTTTTGCTAGTGATGAGTAGAAGCGGTTTTTTTATGTGTAAACATACGAAAAAGCCTACAAATGTATGTAAATACGTATGTAGGCTTTTCAAATGTTTGATTTTAAATTGATTAAAAATCATTTTGTGACCGCGACAGGATTCAAACCTGTAACCCCCACATCCGTAGTGTGGTACTCTATTCAGTTGAGCTACGCAGCCATTTTTTTTGCTTTTGCGAGTGCAAAGATACTGTCTTTTTTTGAAATATCAAATATCAAATATCAAAAAGGAATTTATTTTCAATAATTTTTAAATAGCTGATTTTTTTAAAAAAAATATTTTGTTGAGCCTCTTGTCGGATTCGAACCAACGACCCCGAGATTACAAATCACGTGCTCTGGCCAACTGAGCTAAAGAGGCAAGTGGATAAGCCCCCTGTATCGCACCGCTACAACCTACTACCCTTGCTGCGATCAAGCCCTGGGGGAGTTCGAAGGGAGCTGGTCGTACAGGACTTATCCGAGTACAAAAGTAATGCTTTTTGCCCGTTTATACAAGGGATTATTGAATATTTCTCCTAAATTTCAGCAAAGTATCTGATAATTAGTGATATATGTGTTGCAATGTCGTTAAGTTAAGGAATACTCATAATCTCTTGTAATTCATTGAGTAAAGTTTCTTCGGTCGATGATTTCGCTCATTTGATCTTTCTGGTCTTATAATTTCTCTGGTTTTTCTCACGACATCATCGAATGCTCGAATTGCTGTTGAGTATTCTCTTTTGATAAACACTGCAATTAAAATATCTTTCGTCATAGCGATTGCATTTGTTCTGTTAATTTTTTGCCAACAACAAGAAAAATAAAGCCTTGCTGGGATAGCCCCTGTCTAATAAAATTAAAGGGTTTAGTTTTTTTACGAGCCTGACTAAAAGCACTTTTTGTTACTTTCCGTATATTAAAGTCGCTGTTATCTAAGCTTTTATAGAATCTGTCCAAATCTCGCCGAATGGAACTACATGATGACATTATCAAAACTAATAAATTTGAGCAACTTTAGTTTCAGGCACTGTACAATTCCTAAAAGCGACTTTTTCACCTAATTTATTTTCGGCGGTTGTGGTCAACACTTTCTGAGTAGACATAATGCCCGTCCGATACGCATGAGTACCTTGTCGTACTTCTTGACACCGCCTTTTTTATGTAATGAAGCCATGTACCAATAAGATACGACTGCGAACTACTCCCGCTAAACACGCGGAAGTTTTCCTTAATACGAAAATAGCTCTCGGACATTTAATTATTGGTTGGTGAGGTTTGGAAAGTTGGGCTAAAACATTTTTTCCAAATATATTCAAGTCCCCTATATTTGTGGTGAGTTTACATCCAGATTTTGCAAACTGGTCAACTAATATATTTGGCAATGAAAGCGAGTCTGAATTCTAAAGTTCGAAGAGGAAATATACTAAAACCCACACGATTCAGGGTAGAACTCAAAAATTTAATTCGTCAACTTTCAGGGCAATATTGCCGCGTGCATTGGCATTTAGTCGAACAGCGCCGGGCACTAAATCGAGACTTTTTACCGACACACTGTTCAGTTTTCCGGCGAGCGAAACGCCATCCATCACCTTGTAGTTACTCAACATTTTATTCGCCTCGGTTTTCATACTTTCAATTTCGGCTTTAACGGGGTAAGTCAGGAATGGCGTTATTTTTTTAATAATCAAACCATTGAGCAACCACCCTGCCGATTTTACAAGCGCATTTTTTGTTTTCAAATCAAATTCGGGATTTTGAACTTCCACGGCCACTTTTTCGGCATTGTAAGCCAAAGTTCCGGTAAAGTAAATACGCCCTTTGAGAGAGCCGGTTACATCGGCCACAAAAACAGGTTTTCCTTCGCTACCAAAAATCGATAAATCGGTTATGGTAATGCTTTTATTACCTTCGGTAAAAGTCTTGTTTACCAACTGCGATTTTGCCATTTCGGAAATTTTATCGTAGGTAGCGTCGGCGGCAATATTCAGGTTGAAATCTTTAGGTTGCGTAGTTGCCATTTTAAATGCCGGCAGTGGAGTAGGTTTGTTTTGGTCGGGTTTTACGCCCATAAACGATTCGATTTGAGCTTGAAGCGATATAGTCAAATTCAGTTTTTGTCCAGTAGTAGTAAACGGCGAAACAAGCACATCTTTGGGTGTAATGCGCACCCACAGGTTGTTTTCGACACTCACTTGCATTGGTTTTTGAGCCTCAGTCCAAGCCATTGCCACGTATTTTTTAAGGTCAACCATTTGTGCCAATGCCGCATCAATTTGGTCGCTAATTACTTTCTCGCTTTTTTGCAGGGCAATATTGGCAATAGGCGTTACCGGAACCGATACGCCAATTACATTTAGCTTGGGAGTTTCAATCCACTGAAAGCCGTTCGAAGCTGTTTTAGCCACTAATTTCCAGTTTTTATCAATCTCAATGGTTGTTTTGTAATTCAGCGCAATGCTACCATTGGCTTCGTAGTTGTCGCCCACTTTTATTCCAAATTTCTCCACCGTCCAGGCAAAGCGAGTCCACAATTTAAGCGGAACACGGTATTCAATCACATTGTTTTTTACGGTAAACGAAAAATTCTGCGCTTTCCATATTTTCACGCTCAAATCCTGATTATTCAACTTATCGCCTTCGAAAATCAGTCCGTTCAGCTTTTTGTTGATAGCAGCTTCGAGTTTTTTCACATCAACCTCCACCTCCAATGGCAATTCGGACACTGCCGGAGCCAAATTCGAAGGTAAATACGATTCTTTGGGACGTTCAATTTGCATCGTGGTTTTACATGAACTTACAAATACTAAAATTGCAATAAATAAAGCCGGTTTTAAAAAATAGTTGTTCATAAAGCTATGGATTAATTTTATGACAGCAAAGGTAAGAAAAAACGATTAAACAAGTTCAACAAATAATAAAACAAAAGCCGATATGAAAAACATACCGGCTTTGTTTGTGCTATTTTTTTTGTAAGAAGTTTTTTATTTGCGAAGTGTTATTGTTTTTGTAACACCATTTACGGTTACAGTGGCTTTCATGTCACGTGTACCATCGCCAAAGTCGGTAATTACAGAGCGTTTTTCACTTGTCAACAACATTGTACCTTCAACAAATACTGGCCAAACTCCATCGATTACAAGCGGTTTTGTTATCGTCATGGTGTAGGCTACACCATGCGCATTAATACCGGTAGCCGAACCTTCGATTGAATATTTATCATCGTAAAAAATGGCAGGAGTATCATTATCGCTTATGCGAGTACGAATACGTGTTGAGTTCGAAACAATCATTTTGCTGTCAGTTGCTTTTACAATTGTATCGCTTACCACTACTGTCCAGTTTTTATTGCCATTGGTTTCGCCGTTATACGTTACCGATTTCGTACCTTTTACCTGATTGTCGTTTACCGAGAAATTTTCGAACGTATAGTTTCTGCTTGAACCTTTAATAAGCATAAAATTTGAAACACGAATAATAATTTTTCCTTTAAAAACATTGCCGCGTTTACCCGTAATGCCTTCAGTTCCATAATCAATTGTAATTAATTTCGGGAAAGGATTGCCTTCGTTTACAACTGTAACAGTTGCACCTTTTGGTCCAGTCACTTTTTGCATTTCGGAGGCAGGAGCTGATGCTGGAGTAATTAAAATTACATTTACATACTCATCGGCATCTGTAATAACTTCGTCGCTCATGGAACTGATTTGTACTTCATCTTGAGCGGTTGTAGTCAGAGTCTCATCGCTCGGGTCGTTGCTTGTACAAGCACTAAATACGGTTGTTAAACCTACTGTAAGGGCTGCTATTGCCCAAAAATTTTTTGTTTTCATACTGTTACATTTTTAAAATTTGTGAATACTGATTTTCGTTTTATACTACTATGACAATTGAACAGTAAACTACCACTAATCGAAACGAAAAAAAATTATTTTTTTGCCAAAAGGAGGGATATAAAATCAATTTTTACGCCAATTAAAGCTCCAAATCCGTATGTTTTGCCCAAATAGGTATTGGCGTTTACGTATTTCGATTCGGACAAGTACAGCGATGGACCAATAAACAATTCGAAATCGCGGCTAATGCTGTAAGTAAGCATGGGTTCGAAATGGGTGATAGTTGCCCGAACGCCCAACTTGTACGATTCTCCGGCAAACAGCAGATTGCGCTCCACATTAATATTCAACCCCATATTATTCTGAAATTCGTAGTTATAGCCAATGCCATAACCCATTCGGTACGAGTTGTTGTAGTCAGTACTTACCGAAAAAATGCCATAAACACCAAAAGCACCAGCCTGAAACACTGCCGACGAAAGTGGGGAACTACTCGAAATGCCAGCCTGTAAATGTATGTTTTTGCGTAAAAAATATTCGAATTTAATTCGACGTATTTCAGCACTGTCGATGTTATTTTTGTAAAAATTGTCCTTTCCGGTTTTCTCTACCTGACTTGTATTGATAGTAACCCCTGTAGGTGCAGAAGGTAAAATGAAGGTTACCGAATCTTTAATAAATTGATAATTTTCGGGCATAAGCTCCTCATCTACAACCGGAATCACCAAAGCCACTTTTTTTAAATCCTCATCAATTTTGCTATCTACTTTTGTACTACTTTGTTTTGTTACATTCTTTACAACTTGTTTTTGTAACACAATGTATTTATCGTTTTGCAAAAAAGTAAATCCTATGGGGAGAAGTTTCCGAAGTGCAGCAGAAAGTTTTATTCTCGTAACACCCTCAACATTTACAGGCTGATTGTCGGGTAAAACAAGTGGATTATACGAAAAAGTGCAACCCGATTGGTCGCTGAGTTGTTTGAAAACTGTTTTAAGAGTTGATTTGCCTGTTGGTAACGTAACAACTTTATCCAGATAGCCAACTGACGACACTATCTGAACGCAAACAAAAATCAGGATAATAATTAGACTGGATTTTATTTGTATCATTACTACGTATTAGTAATTATTTTTTCAATAAAAAGTTATCACCTTCCCTCTCAAGCTTTAGCCCCAGCGTTTGACTCATAATGTACAACACCGTTTCGGCTTTTTCGTTCGTAAACGAAACAGTAATTTGCTTATCGGCAAAATTATCATTAGCAAGTTTTACGTTAATGTTGTATGCATTTTCGATAATTCGCACAGCTTGTTGCAGCGTTACACCATCCAAATTTAGCTGAACCAATTTGTTTTCATTCTCTAATGTATATCGGGCTGCTATCCGAAACTTTTTGGTACGCTTGTCGTAAATTCCAGTTTCGTGCGCTTTTACAACAATTCCTTTATCGGTTGCAGTATAAAATTTCACCAGACCTTCGGTTACTTTTACCTGTACATAATCGTTGCGCTCAAAAGCCGAAACTTCGAATACAGTCCCAATATCTTCGACAAAAGTTTCATCGGCAGCCACACGTAATTTGCCTGTTCCTAAATTTCCCACATCAAAACTGGCTTCGCCTTTGAGTGTTATTTCTTTATTTCTTTTTGAAAAATTGTTATCATAAGCGATTGTACTACCAGCCGATAAATGCACAGTTGTAGCATCTGCTAATTGTGTTTTCAGTGGTTCGAGCTGTGCCGAAAGTACAATCGGATTAATATCCTGTTTTTGCCAAAATAGCGTTGTAGCAAGCAATAAAAGCACTACAGCCGCTGCGCCAACCAACCAACTACGCTTGTTACTATCCGAACGAAATTGTAGGTGTTTTTTCTTGTTGCTTTTGGCTCTATAATCGTTAAACTGTTGTTTTGCAGTTTCGGTATTAATTTCTAATCGAGCATTTTCGGGTGTGCCTGCAAGTTCGTAAAGTTTCGTTATGCGCATAAATTCGACCTCGTTCTCGGGCGAAGTGGCTATCCAGTTTTCGAGTTGCAGCAGTTCTTGTTCTGTTGCAGTCCCTCCAAAATATTTTGCGAGTAAATTATCTGCTTCCATGATATTTTTGAATTTGAAAATTTTATCTAACAATAAATTAATGAATAGTATTTATTAAAATGAATAATACAATCAAATAATCCTTTAGTTCAATACGCAATTGTCGGAGTGCTTTTGAAATATGGTTTTCGACTGTATTTACCGATATTGCCAGATTTTGAGCTATTTCCGAATAGCTTTTTTGTTCCATACGACTCATTTCAAATACTTTGCGACATTGTGGTGGCAACTTTTCAAGAGCACGGTCAATGGCTTGTTGCAAGTCCGAAGCAATCAGTTGTTCGCTCACATTATCGGTGGCATCATCATTATACGAGATTATTTCGGCATTTATTTCGGCTCTGTTTGTACGTTGATGTACAAAATTTAAACTCTCGTTGTGTACAATGCGATACAAAAACGATTTAATAGATGTCCGAATTTCGAGTTCCTTATGTTGATCCCAAAGTTTACAAAACACTTTTTGCACCACATCCTGAGCCTCATCACTATCGCGAAGTATCGAAAAAGCATATCGGCTAAGCGACTCGAAATACGATTCGAACAACTCATCAAACGCTTTGTGATTCCCCTCGCGCAATAATTGCAGTGAATATTCCATGCTAACTACTTCAAATTATAACTTCTATCGCTACAAAGATAAATAATCTGTCCAATTATTCAGACAAATGAAAAACTAATTACCACTATTAAAACTGAAAAAAAATCAAATTTTGTCGAAGTGAAGTATCAGAGCATCTTTCAGCGCTTTAGTCGGGTTATAAAATCGGTCGGACTCTCGTTGAAATACTCTTTAAAGCATTTCGTAAAATAGGATGGTGAGGTAAATCCAGTATCGTAAGCTACTTTCGAAATGGTTTTTTCGGTGTTTATAAACATTTGCTCGGCAGCTTTCAGGCGGATGATACGAACTAATTCGTTAGGGGCATAATTGGTGAGCGATTTTATTTTGCGATATAGTTGAACGCGTGAAAGTCCGAGATTTTTGCCAATTTCATCTACATTCAAATCGCTGTCAATCAGATTTTTTTCGATTACTTTTCGCACTAAAATATGGAACTGAACTTGATCAAACATCTGTTCATCGCTGATTCCAAAGCCTTCTTTTAAGATATTTATCCCTATTAATTGACGAATAGGGATGTTGTGGGCACCCATTTTGTCCTCAAACAGAGGCTTGAAAATGCCCTCATCTACTTGATTAACAACGTTTTCTAAAAATTGATTATGCCAAAGGTTTTGGTCATTATATCGCCTTAGAAAATCGTTCACTGACTTTATACAGTGGACTCAAAAATCAAAAACGAAGTTTAAGTAAGTATGAGACTTCTTCTATTATCTAAAATATCACGGCACTTTGCAGTGGTAAAGATTGTTATGCCCATAAATAGTTGAGGCTTGCAAA
>DYSC01000091.1 GCA_020726365.1 Porphyromonas sp. | reverse complement strand
AAATTTGGTGAAAAACGAAAAATAAAATTGATATGCAAAAACTATTATTTATTATTTCTCTCTTTAGCATAATCTCTGCTTTTGCCCAACGTCCATCGGATAATTTTCGGAAAAATCCGCTATTGCAATATGCCAATATCAGCTTAATGGTGAAGGATTTAAGCACCGGAAAAATTATCGATTCCTACAACGCACACAATGCTGTGATTCCGGCATCTACTATGAAAGTAGTTACAACAGCTAGTGCGCTCGAATTGCTTGGTCCCGATTTTCGTTTCAAAACAACGATTGAGATGGATGGCGAAATAACGCATAATGGCACACTCAACGGCAATATTTACATAAAAGGTGGCGGCGATCCAACCTTGGGCTCGGACAAAATTGGCAACATTGATTTTATACAAAAATGGGTGGAAGCAGTGCGTACGGCTGGTATAAAAAAAATTAACGGAAAAATCATTGCTTGCGAAAGCATATACGAAAAACAGGTCATCAACCCACGCTGGACTTGGGAAGATATGGGAAATTATTATGCACCGGGCATTCATAGTATTTCGTATTTGGACAACACTCTGAAAGTTTTTTTTAATTCGGGTAAAATAGATTCAACGCCCGAAATTTTGCGCACCGAGCCCGTAATCGATGGTTTGAAATTTTCGAATTACGTAAAAAGCACCGACACAAAATCGGATAATGCCTATTTTTATGGAGCTCCTTACAGCTACGAACGCTCTGTTTTTGGCGAAATTCCGGCTAACAGAACTGAGTTTGTAGTGAAAAGTGATTTACCACATCCGGCTGTTGTATTATTAACTGATTTTAGGACAGCATTGCAAAATGCAGGTATCATTTCAACTGAAAATACGGCTGTTGAATATTCAGAAATTAGCAATAAACACATTATTTACGCCCATTTATCGCCTACATTAGCCGAAATAATAAAAGAAATAAATGTGAGCAGCAATAATCATTTTGCCGAATATGTATTTAAACAACTAAGCGTTTCGGACAAAAAACAAGGCTCCAATGATGGCTCAAAAGCTAAAATTGAACAACTGTGGAGTACAAAAAATTTATCGGTAGCCGAGTTGTTTCAATACGATGGTTCGGGGCTTTCGCCTACAAATGGCGTGTCAGCAAATTTCCTTGTAAGTGTGTTGGAATTTATGAAAAAGAATAGTAAAAATGGCGAAGCTTTTTATAGCAGTTTACCCGTTTCGGGAACAAACGGAACCTTGAAAAACTTTTTAGAAAACACTACTTTACAGAGTAAAGTACATGCTAAAAGCGGCACAATAGCTCGTATAAAAAGCTACACAGGCTATATAGAACTCAAAAATCGCACATTAGCATTTGCTGTTTTGGTAAATAATGCCAACGGAAGTTCAAAAGAAGTTACAGCAAAAATTGAAAAATTTTTATTAGAAGTAAGTCAAACTAAATTTTAATAGCCGGCAAGCAGCAAGCCAATATCATTTGCCGAAATACCGTAATATTCACCCACTAAGCGATTTACTAAAATTCCATTATACACATAAGCACCATTTCGGAAACCATTGCTTTCGCCTACGGCTTGTTTCACACTGCCCGAATGCGCAATTTTCAGCAACATGGGAGCAAAAATATTACTCAGTGCCATAGAAGCAGTGCGCGCCACTCGCGACGAAATATTGGGTAAACAATAATGAATTACACCATGTTTTTCGAAATACGGACTTTTCAGCGTGCGGCATTTTGAGGTTTCGAAGCAACCACCTTGGTCAACACTCAGGTCGATAATAACCGAACCCGGCTTCATGGTTTTTACCAACTCTTCGGACACCATAAATCGCTCTGAACCATAAATATACCGCAGATTTCCGATAACCGCATCGGCCGAAGCTAACGCTTTGAACAACACGGCAGGATGAATAACTGATGTAAAAACCTGTTGTCCGAGGTAATGTTGAATTTTGCGTAATTTACTTATATCATGGTCAAAAATTTTCACCTGAGCGCCCAATGCCAATGCCGTGCGAGCAGCCACTGTACCAGTAATTCCGGCACCCAATATCAACACTTCGGTAGGCGAGATTCCGGCCACACCACCCAATAGAATTCCTTTTCCTCCGTGTTCGTTACTCATTAGCTCGGCAGCCACCGCAATGGCCGTACTTCCCTCAATTTCGGAAATGGAACTCACCACCGGAAACGTTTTTTGTTCATCTTTTATCAGCTCATAAGCAAAAGCATTCATTTTCTTTTTCAGTAAAAGCGTAATGCAATCGGCTGTTAAATTATTGAGTTGCAACATCGAAAACACAGTGGAGCGATCGTGCATCATCTCAATTTCTGTCAAAGTAGGAGGCGTAATTTTCAACACAATATCGGCCGAAAAAACGTCGGCAGGCGTATCGACCAAAAATGCACCAGCCTCGCTGTATTGCAAATCGGAATAAGCCATTGCCTCACCCGCCCTACGCTCAATATACACACTATGACCTTCTTCGGTAACAATAGCCACACCCTCGGGCGTTAACGGCAGTCGGGTTTCAATCGTTGTATCTTCCTTTGGGATTCCGATTGACAAGCGGGGTTGACGGGCTATTTCGCGTAATAAACATTCCTCCGGAAAAAGTGAACGTTGTGTTTTGGCATCGAGTTTCATTGTTATTTTCAAAAATTAAGAAAATGAGTAACGACTACAAAGCTAAAGACAATTATTGAAATAAACAAGTAAACAGTTATAAATTCCCATTTCCCCCATTTTCCATTTTTAACTTTAATACCTATCTTTGCAGCCTTTATGGAAAACAAAAGACTCAACGCACATATTGCCATTTTCGTAGCTAACCTGTTTTTTGGGTTAAACAATCCGATTTCCCGCTCGTTGATGCCTGAAATAATCGACCCTATCGCACTCACTTACTTTCGGTTAGCAGGTGGTGCACTGTTGTTTTGGGCATCCATTATTTTTGTTAAATACGAAAAAGTACCTTTGCGTGATCTTGTATTGTTGTTTTTTGCGGCTATCTTTTCGCTTACTGCCAACCAAATTCCGTTTTTTTACGGACTTTCGCTTACTTCGCCCATCGATGCGTCCATCGTTGTTTCCACACTGCCAATTGTAAGTATGCTGTTAGCTGCCATTATTATTAAAGAACCAATAACAATCAAAAAAGCTTTTGGTGTAATTTTAGGTGCTTCGGGTGCTCTTTTTTTAGTTTTATCAGATAATATTGGACATGTTGGGAAAGGCAACTTCTCTGGCAATTTAATTGTATTTGTGGCTGTCATTTCATTCTCATTATATCTCACTTTATTTAAGAATCTGATTCGAAGATATTCTCCATTTACAATAATGCGTTGGATGTTTTTGTTTGCAGCCATACAGAGTTATCCGTTTTGTCATAACGCAGTTGAAGCGGTTAATCCGCTCATTTTTAATTGGTCAGTACTATTGCGCATTTCATACATTATTGTTTTTGCCACTTTTGTATCGTATATTCTGCTTGCCGCCGGACAAAAAATGTTACTGCCCACCACACTGAGCATGTACAACTACACACAACCTATTATTGCCTCGCTGGCAACAGTGGCTATGGGACTCGAAGTATTTGGCTACGACCAACTTGTTTCTATTGTTTTAGTTTTTGTAGGTGTATATATTGTAACGCAAAGTAAAACCCGCGAACAAATGGAAGCTGAATGCGCACCAAAATCAGTCGAAAATACTTTGCAAAACAGCTAAAGAATTTAAACCATGGAAACCGGGAATGTGTAAGCGATAATACTCAATAAGTGTATTTAGCACCTCACCACGCTGCATTCGCGACAGAGTAAGTTCTTTCATATTAAAGTAATCGATTGCGTCTAACCAACACAGATTCACAGCTCGAGCATCAGTCACATAATGCGCATGAAGTGGTTTTGCAGACATAAACTCTCCATTTATTAAATCAAAATACTTACCTGTTTCGTTATTCAAATGCGGTTCGAAACCCAAAAAGCGGGTTAATTTAAGCATAAAAATCAGATGAAAATTGGCAGGCACTTCGTGTGTACAGTCAAGCACTTCGATAGACTGAGAAAGAAAAAGAAACAAATTCTCGTCGGGTGTACTAAGTTTAATACTTCGAAAAAGCAATTCGGAAATAAATAACGCTATTGCATTTTTAGCAGGGTCGAACGGAATTCCTGTTAGCGGCAAATCGATACGAATATCTTTAATGGAATGAATTTCTTTGACTGGATTATAAAACAAATCCATATCTACCAAGCTCAGAGGTTGAAAAAACGCCGCTTTCGTTGTAGAACGCTTGTTGGTAACACCACGCACCATAAATGATGTACGACCATACATTTCGGTATACATGGTAACAATCCACGAAGTGTCGGAATATTTGGTACTGTGCAACACAACACCTTTGGTTTTCGAAAGCATAAGTTGGCTTTTATTCTTGCAAATATACAGTTTATTCCTGAAATGAATAAAAATTTGCACAGCAATTAAAGAGTAAAAAGGCTTCTTTAGGACAAAAACCTGCGCACAAATCTATGATTAACGCAACGCCCCACAATCAGCCAACTACTTATTTGTCAGATTTTCAGAAAGATAGAAAATAATTGAAAATATTTCACACAAACTATTTGTATATTAAAAAAACTGCCGTATATTTGCACCCGCAATTGAAAACAACTTTTTATCAATTGCCACGACCATAATTGGTCCCTTCGTCTATCGGTTAGGACGCCAGGTTTTCATCCTGGAAAGAGGGGTTCGACTCCCCTAGGGACTACTAAAAATAAGATATTAATAAACAAATTTGAGATGGCAAATCACAAATCTTCGATAAAAAGAATTCGTCAAACCGAAAAACGCAAATTGCATAATCGTTATTTCGCAAAAACTGCTCGTAATGCAGTTCGTAAATTGCGTGCAACTTCAGAAAAAGCAGCTGCTGCCGAAATGTTACCAAAAATCAGCTCAATGCTTGATAAATTGGCTAAACGTAACATTATTCACAAAAACAAAGCTTCGAACTTAAAATCGAAATTGACAGTTTTCGTAAATAAATTAGCATAACAGCTTCTCGTAAAAAAATACAGAAGCCCTTTTCCCCAACGGAGAAGGGCTTTTTTGTCATGTACAATAATTCTTCTAAATTTCCATTTCTCAAACATTTGTACTATTTTCGCATATTATTAAAATGTAAATATTCAAACTATGCGAAAAGGGTTCTATTTTCTACTCCTGCTCCTACTCGTTGCCTGCCAACCCCGACTGTGGCAAGTGCGACAGGCTACTTCTACCAAAATAGCAATTGATGCTTCAACACAAGCATTAGCCGATACCACCTATATCAATTACCTGCAACCGTTCAAAAAACAAGTTGACGAACAAATGAATGTGGTTATAGGGCGAGCTGCCGAAACCATGCGCGGACATGCTCCCGAAAGTTTGCTATCGAACTTTAGCACCGATGTGTATCGACAATCAGCAAGTAATTACCTGAAATCGGAAGTTGATATAGCAATCGTTAACCTTGGTGGTTTGCGAACCATCATCCCAGCCGGGTATATTACCGTACGCAAAGTGTTTGAGCTAATGCCTTTCGAAAACGAATTGGTAATTTTGTATTTATCAGGAGAAAATTTGAATGCATTGTGTCAATATTTTGCTTCGATGGGTGGCGAAGGTGTTTCGGGCTTGCGCTTTAAAATTGAAAATAAAAAAGCAATTAATATTGAAATCAATGGTCAACCATTAGATGTAAATAAGCTCTACAGCATTGCTACTAACGATTATTTAGCCGGCGGTAACGATAAGATGATTGCACTCGCCTTGTACGAAAAACGTGTAAATACCGGCATTAAAGTGCGAAATATGCTTTTAGACTATATAAAAGCGGAAACTGCGAAGGGGAATGAAATTAAGGTGGCATTGGATGGAAGGATAGTTATTAGAAATTAAAAATTAGAAGAGAAGGATGAAAAATTTAAGATTATATTTATCAATATTTTTAGCTTTATCATTAAACACTGTATCGGCTGTAAAAAATATTAAGTTGGTTATTCTTCACACCAACGACACACACAGTCAGGTAGAGCCTACCGAAAAATCGACATTAAAAACTTCGGACTTGGGTGGCTATGCGCGAAGAATGGGAGTGATCAAGCAAATACGTTCGGAAGAAAAAAATGTGCTATTGCTCGATGCAGGTGATTTTTCGCAAGGTACGCCTTATTTTAATTTTTACAACGGACGTATTGAAGTTGATGCACTAAATCGCATGAAATACGACGCCATAACGCTTGGTAATCACGAATTTGATAATGGCATTGATACGCTTGCAGCAATTCTGAAGAATGCAAAATTCCCGATTGTAAGCTCAAACTACGATATAAAAAATACGCCATTAAAAGATCTTGTAAAGCCGTATTTAGTCTTAAATCATTTTGGTTTGCGCATAGGAATTATGGCTGTAAATGTGGAGCCAAAAAGTTTGATTATTGAAAGTAATTATCGTGGTTTGATATATAACGACCCGATTAGTACCGCAAATGAGACAGCCGCTTATCTCAAAAAAGGGGAAAAGTGTGATGTTATTATTTGCCTATCGCATTTGGGTTCGGATGCACAAGCTAAGGCAGTTAACGACTTTCAATTGGCACGCGAAACCAGATTTATCGATGTAATTGTTGGCGGACACTCGCACACTATACTCGAGAATGCCAAAGAAACCAACCTTGATGGTCGTAAAGTGGTGATTGCTCAAGTTGCTAAAAGCGGCTGGTATTTAGGGAAAATAGAATTGGAACTTGGCAAATAATTTACAAATCAACCACTACAATCACGCATTTGCCCTTTTCACTTTTTTGTAAAGTTCCGAAGCAAACACAAAATTATTAAGGTCTTCGTTGTCAACATGAAAAATATCTTCTTTGCTTCCCTGCCATGTTTTTTCGCCTTTATTTATAAAAATAATATTCTCGCCAATTTCCATTACCGAGTTCATATCGTGTGAGTTGATAATGGTGGTAATATCAAATTCGCGGGTAATATCGTGAATAAGTTTGTCGATGATGAGCGCTGTTTGTGGGTCGAGACCAGAGTTTGGCTCATCGCAAAATAAATACTTGGGCTGCAAGGCAATGGCACGGGCAATAGCCACACGCTTTTGCATTCCACCGCTAATTTCGGAAGGAACTAAATTGTAAGCCTGCTCTTTTAAATCCACATGTTTTAAGCAAAAACTGGCACGCTCCACCATCTCTTCTTTGGTGGATTTTGCAAACATTTCGAGTGGATAAATTACATTTTCGAGTACCGTAAGCGAGTCGAACAAAGCAGAACCCTGAAACAACATTCCCACTTCGCGACGCAATATACGCACATCGCTCATGCGCATATCGGGCAAGTTGCGACTATCGTACTCAATGCGACCATTATCAATGCGATGCAAACCGATAACGCTTTTCATCAACACCGTTTTTCCGGAGCCGCTGGCACCAATTATCATATTGGTTTTACCATTTTCGAAAACTGCTGAAACATTCTTCAACACCTGATTTCCGTCAAACGATTTATCTATATTTTTTACCTCTATCATTCTGAATTAGTTTGTAAAGT
>DYSC01000258.1 GCA_020726365.1 Porphyromonas sp. | reverse complement strand
TCCTTGAACCGACACATATGATGTATTGAAACTGTAGTAGATGTTTCAATTGCGAAAAACACAAACTTCTTGAACCGACACATATGATGTATTGAAACTTATGAAATTTTGATGGAACAGTAGAAGTTATAAAACTTGAACCGACACATATGATGTATTGAAACGCGGAGGCATGATTGATATAATCTCATCTCTCAATCTTGAACCGACACATATGATGTATTGAAACAAAAGCAATTTCACATAAAATCGTTAATTTTTGAAAGCTTGAACCGACACATATGATGTATTGAAACCAGTTAGGGACTCAGCAATTTTATCCTTTTGGTGTGCTTGAACCGACACATATGATGTATTGAAACAGATTCCAAACCTATATAAAGCAATTTTAGAAAACTTGAACCGACACATATGATGTATTGAAACTTTTGGCAAAGCAATGTCTTGTCTATGAGTAAGCTTCTTGAACCGACACATATGATGTATTGAAACTTGTAATGCATAAATCACAACTTCTTGCCTAAACTCCTTGAACCGACACATATGATGTATTGAAACCTTCCAAAATCTCCAAAATAATCCCCCAGCTTTTTACCCTTGAACCGACACATATGATGTATTGAAACTTGTGTAAATCTACCCTAAAAAGAAATATCTCTTCTTGAACCGACACATATGATGTATTGAAACTGCGTTTGAATTTTTAAAGCACAATTATAACGATTTCTTGAACCGACACATATGATGTATTGAAACAAATTGTGAAGAGATAGAGAGCAAGATAACAAAACTTGAACCGACACATATGATGTATTGAAACTTACCGCAAGTGGAAATGTGGTTGTAAATGCAACTTGAACCGACACATATGATGTATTGAAACATAATAAACGGCGTTCCATCTTCTAAATAAAGAGCTTGAACCGACACATATGATGTATTGAAACGCAAAATTTGAGCTATTGGTGTGTCTATTGCTTACTTGAACCGACACATATGATGTATTGAAACAACTATTGTTTAAATTTTATACAATAAAGCAAAAAGCTTGAACCGACACATATGATGTATTGAAACTCTTTCGGAAGTTCGAATTTATCGCAAAAAAGAGGACTTGAACCGACACATATGATGTATTGAAACTTCCCAACCCTCTTTTGGGGTCGTAGGTTAGACACCCTTGAACCGACACATATGATGTATTGAAACTGATATACAGATGGAACAGTAGTAGTTATAAAAATTCTTGAACCGACACATATGATGTATTGAAACATGTTTTTTAATTTTAGTTTAGTTT
>DYSC01000257.1 GCA_020726365.1 Porphyromonas sp. | reverse complement strand
AAAATGAGATGATGTTTTATTTTCAGTTTATCGAAGCGTTTTTTCAACCACTTTTGGGGGAAAACCAAAACTTTTATGGCTTTAGTATTGACCAAAACAGCGAGAAAGCGATTAGCCTTATCAAGCATCGACTCAATGATGATTTTAAAAATCAGCCCTTAGCAACTTATATCAAAAAAAATGAGACTATCAAGCGTGATTTTATAAAGATACAACAAATTCTTAGCGATTTTAGGCACGCTTTGGCGCATTTTGATTTTGATTTTATCCAAAAGTTTTTTGATAATGGTTTGGATGCTACCAAGTACGACATCAGCACAATCTCTCTTTTAAAAACCCTCCTAGAAAAAACCGAAGAAAAAATCTACCACGAAAAAAACAACTACATAGAGGATACAGATACACTCAGTATCTTTGATGAAAAAGAGATTGGGTTCTCCAAACTCCATAACTTCTACACCAAAATCTCGCAAAAGAAACCCGCATTCAATAAGCTCATCAACAGCTTCCTCTCCAAAGACGGTGTACCAAACCAAGAATTTAAGAACTATCTCAAGACGAAAGACAAAGATTACTTTGAAGACATCCATGCCGACAAATCGTACAAAACCATCTATGTACAACACAAAGTGCTAGTCGCCCAAAAACAAAAAGAAGAAGCTGAGAAAAAACCAGACGGACAAAAACTCAAAAACTACAATGACAACCTTCAAAAGCTAAAAACGCAGATGGATACCATCACCAAAGCCAACTCACTCAAACGACTTGAGGTGAAACTTCGTCTTGCGTTTGGATTTATCGCAACTACATACAACTATAATTTTAAACAATTCAATCAAGATTTCACGCAAGATGTAAAAACCAAAGCGAAACTAGATAGTTTTAAAGCAACTTCTGATGAGAGACTTCAACATTACTTTGAATCCACTTTTGAAGAAAAACAGTTTTTTCACTTTATAGAAAAAGATTTTAACAAAAAAACAAAAAGAAATGAAGACAAAAAGAAAACTATCTTTAATCTCGTAAAAAATGAAACATTGCAAACACTGGTACAAGACAATCCTCTTTTGCAAATCATCACCTTGCTCTACCTCTTTATTCCCAAAGAGCTTCAGGGGGATTTCATAGGATTCATCTTGCACATCTACCACCAGACCAAAAACATCACCAGCGACACCAAAGAAGATGAGATAAGCATAGAAGAGTCCCAAAACAGTTTTGCTCTCAAACTAAAAGTCTTGGCAAAAACTCTGCGAGGATTGCAACTCTTTAACTACAGCCTCAGCCATGAGACCCTCTATAATAAAAA
>DYSC01000256.1 GCA_020726365.1 Porphyromonas sp. | reverse complement strand
TTACAAACCTTATAAACTAAAATATTATCACATCTTCAGGATTCACAGGTTTACCCATTTGCCACAATTCGAAATAGAACTGATTTCCGGCTTTTGCTGATGCTTCGTCGCCGGTTATGGCAATTCCTTCGCCGGCACGTATGGTATCGCCTACTTTTTTCAACAATCGGGTATTGTTTTTATAAATAGATATATAATTATTTTCGTGTTGAACCTGAATAACATAGCCATAATCGAACGTAAATCCGGCATAAATAACTGTTCCTGCCAATACGCTTTGAACCGTTTCGCCAGCTGATGTAATCATTGATATGCCAAATTGCTTATCGGTTCTATCAAATGTGGATGAAATAACCCCTTTTGTTGGTCGAAAAAAAACGTAAACATCTTCGTTGTAGGTAGGTGTAATAGTAGCAAGGTTGTACTTTTCCTTGTTTTCAAAATCTTCGACAAACTCTTTTTCGTTTTGGGATTTTTCTAAATACTCATTTGCTAATTCTTTAAATTTTGTTGAATCGAGTTTGGCTATTGAATCAGGTTTAATATTTCCTTGAATTATTGATTTGATAACATTCAAATAGCCCGTTTGCAATTTGGAATCGTGCAAAAGCGAATCGGCAATCATCGATTCGGCAATAATAGTACCTCTGTTTCCACTTTCGCCATAGCCCGGCAAATAATACCGAATTGGTGTTGCAAAAATGAGTAATGTTAGTAGGATAAAAGTAGCTAATATCAAAGACGAAGAAAATACAATCACACTCAAACGCGACAATCGAATATGCCACGATTCCTCCAATGTATTTTCGTTCAGCACCGACACGCGATACTGAAATCGAAGTTTATGCAGAAAAGAGTTGAATTGATTTGATTTCTTTTTCATTGTTGCCAATGCATTTATTCGGATATTTACACAAAAGTAACTTTTTATAGTTTACTATCAAAATATAAGAAGCTCAAACCGCTGTTGGTTTGAGCTTCTTAACAAATAGTAATTGGTTTTTTAGATTGAGCCTCCAATCATAAATACTGCTGCCAACGAAACAATGGCATAAAGTTCCGGAAATGCTGCCAAAATCAAAGTTTTACCAAATACATCGTAACCTGAACCGATTCCGGCAATACCATTGGCACAAACCTGTCCCTGACGAATAGCTGAAAATAAACCTGTTAAAGCCAATGCAATACTTGCACCAAAAATTGCTGCAGCACTTCCCCAGCTCATATCCGGTGCAAGTTTACCTGCCAATAGGAAGTACCCTAAAAAGCCATAAAGTCCTTGAGTTCCAGGCAATGCGCTTAATACCATGTA
>DYSC01000255.1 GCA_020726365.1 Porphyromonas sp. | reverse complement strand
AACACGTGGCTCGATAATTTTCACATCGGGGATTGTAGTAGGCAGTACGTTCATTTAGATATTTTTTTCTTTCGGTTTGCAAAGATAATATTTTTTTGGGGAAAAAAGCAGAAAGAATTAAACCACAATAGGAACAATAGATAGAAATAAGAGAAATAGAACGCAGATTTAAGCGGGTGGAGCGGATAGGGAACGGATTTAGTTTCTGACATTGTCGAAACTTTTTGTTTTGTGTAAGTTATTAGGGTAAAGCTGATACAATGCGTTGGAGCAGTTCTTTATGTTTGAGTTTCTATAGAATCTTTTCAATTAGTGAAAATTTTGTCGGGATATTTCAAAAGCATATTTAAACGTTTTTTAATTGATTTCCATTCAAAAGTCGGATTATCAATCATTATAATAGGCTCTTTCAGATTTATATCGTCAAAATAAATAATTGCTTTTAACGCCATCACAGCATTACTTTTATATTTTGTTTGGTATGCGCTCAGCATTTGATTAAAGGTCATTTTTTGGGACAAATAAGCTATGTCGATAAAATCTTTTACGCGAGTTCCATTTCCAACAATTGCGTTCAATTTCATTGCGGCAATATCTTCGAAAGCTGCCAATCGGATTGAATTTTCGAACACAGGCGGAGAAAGCCATGTGTATTTATGGGCAATACAATCGATTTTAACACCATCGATTTCACCTTTAAGTGTTTCCTTATCTATATAATCTAATTCAAAATCGTATTCAAGTCGAAGATATTCAAGCATTTTTTGTTCGTCAAAAGTTATATTGCTAAATAAATCCAAATCAACACTTATTCTATGTCCTATTAATAACGATAACGAAGTTCCACCTACTAATCTGAAAGTATCAAAAGTAGGATCATTCATTAATCGAACTAAGAGTTCCAATGTTTTTGGCGCAACTGTTTTTGTGTGTAACATACTAAATCCTTTTTATTTAATCCAAAAAAATTACAAACAAATCTCATATCTTTAGGATTTAGGAAAGGTATAATTTTAATGCCCTCTCTAAATTCAGCCAAACCATAAATATTCAAAACTGCATAAAAGTCGTCCAACCTTCCACGTTCAATAACTCGTTGAAAAACAATGGCTTTCATCGCATACCAATCAAAGTTACTGAGTTCATACTCCCAAAGCAATGAGGGTCTTAACCTAGCTTCGGCGTGTTGTTTATAATTGTCGAAAAACATACTATCATAATTTTTCTTGTTCAATTCCAAAAAATTTATTTCAAGATTTCAATTGCACCTTACGAGCTTTGAAAAGAGCAACTTAATTACTTGAATTCCGAAG
>DYSC01000254.1 GCA_020726365.1 Porphyromonas sp. | reverse complement strand
AAAACGAGCTGGCCTACTACGACAAATATTGGGACAGCATTCGAATTGAACGCTCATCATTAGACGAAAAATTTGAAGAAGGTAGAGTCGAAGGTAGAGAAGAAGGCAGAGTCGAAGGAGAACAAATTGGTATTGCAAAAGGAGAACAAATTACAAAAGAAAAAATAGCCCGAGATTTGTTGATGGCAGGTATTTCAATCGATATTATTGCAAACACCACTGGATTGACAATTGAGCAAATTAAAACTTTAACGTAGTGTTGTAAAGCACCCAATGTATTGTAGCTAATTTCTTCGCGTTAATTCTTAAATTAAATTAACCGATTCTATAGCAGTATTTTTCGAATGATTTTTTATAAAATTACCCGAAAGTAAGTACATTTACATAGGTATTCGCAAAAACAATCAATGGGGAATTTATCCTATTAAAATGAGCGACCACAGTATGCAACTCGTTACAGCCGTTACACCCTCCAGTGTACGACGGAGCAAAAAACAAAAGATGTATTACGGCATTGATGGTTCGAGCCAAATGTACAACCTTGCTCAACCCAATGCCACTACGCCTGTGCTGGAAGACGCTACCATAGAAAACGACAACCGATAGAACCATACCTCCGTTATGTCGGATACGCCCGTCTTTTGGGATTGGGGAACTGCTTTCATCAGTGCTTGGTGTTTAACTTTTTTTTTAATTCAGCTACCGTTTTATAGCCCAACAACTCGGCTGCCGCTTCCAGATAAGAATCATTGACCAACTGGTCTAAATCCTTCTTTTGCAAGAGCTTCTTGAGTTGCTCGATTTCCTTAGTAAGCTCTTTGAGACGCATAATTTCATCTTTGTTTTCGATCATAATCCGAGTGTTCATGAAGTCTTTGCGATCGTACTTCTTTATCCATTCATTTACAGTACTGCTTTGGATACCATAAATGCGGGATAGCTCTCTTTTGATATACTTGTCCGTGCTGAGTTCAGATAAAATTTTGAGTTTGAATCCCTCACTGTAACGTCTGGTTACATGTTCATTTTTATACCTATCTACTTCATTTTGTGTAGACATTTTTTAGGATGAGGCATTATTACACATAACGGTTTAGGCTATATGAGGTAAGGGATTGCGGGCTACTTCCCTGTCCACCTACACCGAAATTCTATGCGGGGCAGAATGCTTGAATTACCACTGAAACCCCTGCCGCGGCAGGCAGGCTTATTGCATAATGACTTTGTTAGGCCATGTTCATGGTTATTCAATTACTATCTTTCCTTCCTGAACTTTAATATCCTTACCTTTTATTTTATAAATACATACTCCTT
>DYSC01000090.1 GCA_020726365.1 Porphyromonas sp. | reverse complement strand
TCCTCCATTCCGTGTCGCTTACTACGACCAAAACTACGGTACGAGTCATGTTCAATTTCAATCTCGGGTTCCACCAAAGGCGTATTGTGTAGCGGCACAAACTGAATGTATTTTATACTCAGTCCACGTTCTAACCATTGTTGCTCGTAATAAGTTTTTATGGCCAAAATCGGGTTTACATAATCGGAGGCATACAAATCGTTGGTCGAAATATTTACCGGAAACTGGTTTAATTTTACCATTTCGCAAGTGTAGGTAAACATAAAATTACTGTCGGTTTTCAGGTGAATGATGCCGTCGGCTTTCAAAAATTGCAGGTACGATCGAATGAAATTGGTGGCTGTAAGGCGTTTAGTTGTTTTTTTCATTTGTGGATCAGGAAAAGTAAGCCATATTTCGGCTACTTCGCCGGCAGCAAAACAATGAAGAATCATTTCGATATCGGTACGCAGAAATGCTACATTTTTCAGCCCCTTGTCATGCGAATCTTTGGCACCAGTCCATATACGAGCACCTTTAATATCCACACCAACAAAGTTTTTTTCGGGAAAAAGTTGCGCCAACCCAACGGTATATTCCCCTTTTCCGCAACCAAGTTCCAATACGATAGGGTTATTGTTTCCAAAAAACTTTTCGTTCCATTGTCCTCTCATTTCCAAACTATTACCTTCGCGTAGTACGTGCGAAGATATCTGAAATACATGCTCAAACTGTTCCATATCGGCAAATTTTGCCAATTTATTCTTTCCCATGCTTATTTTGCTTTTTCCACTTTAATACCCACATCGTTAATGCCTGCAAGTAACGAATCGCGCATTCCATGTTGTATTTCGAAACGATAAACACCTTTTATTTTAAATTTATAATTTTGCTTGTAAAGTACCGGCATATTAAAGGCAGACCCTACACCTTTTCCCATCCATTTACCAAATTCGTCGGCCAGATAAAACTCAATGGTATCGTTGATTACCACACTATCTGGCGATGTTTGTCTGATAAAAAGCCATAAATTCTGATAAGGATATTCGCCTCTGTTTCGAGTATTTACATACACATTGTAGGCTATTGCTGCATCTTCAATTTGTACATCAAACGTACATACACTGTCTTTGTTCCAGCCATTTCCGTTGATAGACTGATAGCTAAAAAAAACAGCATCGCTGGTACACGAAGTAAGAAGTACAACGGCTATAAAAAGATTAATCAGCTTTCGGAGGATTTTGGTCATTGCGCTTAATCAATTTTGGTGCATTAATTCTGTTTTTGTCGGTATGCACAGGGCGTGGCACACCCTGATTACGGTTATTTCGGTTGTTATTTTTGCCATGTCCTTTTTTTCCTGAATCGAAACGGGTCAAGCTATCCTGACCAACCACATTGGTATAATCAACAGGTGCGGGTTTATTTTCGTTCGATTTAACATCTAATATATCAGGCCGTTGACCAAGCTTGTTAAGTTTAATCACCATTTTAGCCCGTTCCGCATCAATCGTAACGAGGTTTGCACCAAATTCTTTCGATGTTGAATAGGTTATAAGTCCTTTAAATACATCTGTTTTAAAATGATAATAGATATTGTCGATAGTTTCGAGCGGCATTTCTTTCGACGGAAAATCTTTTTGAGCATCAATATAGGTATCTACTTCGAAGTTCATACAACATTTCAGTTTACCACACTGTCCGGCTAATTTTTGTGGATTGAGCGAAATGTCCTGATAGCGCGCAGCCGTTGTAGAAACTGAATTGAAGTTTGTCATCCATCCCGAACAACACAATTCGCGTCCGCAGGGTCCTATTCCTCCTATCCTACCCGCTTCCTGACGGGCACCAATTTGTTTCATTTCGATACGAATACGGAAAGTTTCGGCAAAAACCTTTATCAATTGGCGAAAATCGACACGCTCGTCGGCAATATAATAAAAGATAGCTTTGTTTCCGTCACCCTGAAACTCCACATCGCCAATTTTCATGTTCAGTTTTAAACTTTCGGCAATCTGTCGGGCTTTAATCATGGTTTGCTGTTCGCGTGCTTTGGCTTCGTTGAATTTTTCGATATCCACCTCGCGTGCTTTGCGATACACACGACGAATTTCGTAGCGTTCGGGGTCGATATTGTTTTTGCTCATTTGCAACAAAACCAATCGTCCAATCAGTGTAACTTCGCCTATATCATGCCCTGGTGAAGCCTCTACAGCCACTTTATCGCCTTTTTCGAGTGGAATTTTAGTACTATTCAGGAAAAATCCCTTGCGGGTATTTTTAAACTGTACTTCCACAAAGTCGGTATCGTTCATGGTTTCGGGCAAATCGATCAACCAATCGTATACACCTAATTTTTTATCAGAGCGGCAGTCACAGCCACCTTTTGTAATGCAGCATCCGCCAGTATTTAGAGTAATATCCATTTTTTTAAGTTAAAAATTAAAAGTTAGAAAATTAAAACTGCCACAAACCCCTAAAGGGGCTTAGAGAAAAGAAACCATTCGGCACTAATTTACACCCCTTTAGGGGCTTGTGGCTATATTTTTTCGTCATCACATTATCACATCATCTTATCTCTTCAACAGCATTATAATTTTGAGAACCAAATCGAAAAACACCATTTTGGCATTTACATTTCGTTCTATATGTCGTTCGGCAAGTTCAAATTCTTTCATAATATCCTCCACATTTCGCTCGTTGATAAAAGGCGAAAACTTCTGTGAGAAATCGAATTCGTAGCTTACAAAATAATTTAAGTCTTTGTTTTTCAGGTTTAAAATAAAATTCTCGCGCGTGAGATGCTGCGCATACACCAAAAACTTTTTCTGCCTTTCGCGCCCGATAGCCGGTGCAGCCATATCGTCTGCCCATTTGCGAAGCGTTTTGAGCGAAGCGTGGTCTTTTCGGTTTCCTACCATCCATGCAAGACGCATAATAGTTACAAAACGCTCAAAGTTCACTTTGTTTTCGTCGTCGTCGCTCAGAATAGCCAAGGCTGCTAAATAACTTCCGTTGGCAATTCGGGCAACATTGAGTGCATCGTGCTGCGAAATTTCAAGTTCACGATTTCGAAGCAAGGCTACCACTAAATCTTCGTCTCGGAGCTTTGGTATAATAATTTGCTGTGTACGCGAAAGTATGGTTGTGAGCATTTCGTCGGGCGAATTTGAAACCATCAGAAAAACTGTTTTTTCGGGCGGCTCTTCCAGTATTTTAAGTAACTTATTGGCACATTCGCCATTCATTTTTTCGGGTAGCCAAATAATCATAACCTTGTATTCCGATTCGTAGGTTTTGAGGCTTAGTTTACGAATTATCTCCTGACTTTCGTTGGAATAAATCATGCCCTGTTTGGCATCGCCGCTTATTTCGGCATACCATTCATTAACGCTAAAATAGGGACTCTGGATGATTTTAGCCCTGAAAGGTGCAATAAAATTGTCGCAAACGGTACTTAATTTTCCTGCTGGTCGTATAATTGGAAAAACAAAATGTAAATCGGGATGCGCGAGCTTTTTAAACTTCACACACGAGGGGCAAACGCCACACGAATCGGTTTCGCCACGATTTTCGCAACAAATATATTGTGCATAAGCAATGGCTAATGCTAGTTTACCAATGCCTTCGGGTCCACGTAGCAACTGTGCATGTGGAATGCGCTGCTCCCTGACAGAGCGAACAAAGCGTTCCTTAATATCTTGTTGTCCAATTAGTTCCGAAAATAGCATAGGGATTTTTGTCTTGTTTTATACAAAATGCAAATATACATAAAAATAGGGGAATATTGCTCGTTTTTGAATGTATATTTTTTTAAGAGGTGTGGGCAAGTTTCAAAAGATATATTTTTGGCGAGCTAAATGGACGAACCAAAGGTGCAACGTTGCAGGGTGCGTGAGGGATTGCAGCGGCGTGCCGCTGTATTTCGGCGGTACAAGAGCGAAAAGCCCGACCCGTAGGGGCACGCCCAATTTTTTTTTTGACTTTTATTTCATAAATAGATATTATTTCCTAACTTTGTATATCGAAATTCGATATTTTTTAAATTATAAACAAAAAAAAATAATTAATTTTTTAATAATGAATAGATTAGTAATTGTACTGCTGACAGCAGTGAGCTTCTTTGCCGCAAGAGCCGACGAAGGAATGTGGATGTTACCGCTTATCGAAAAGCTTAATATTCAGAAAATGAATGGTATGGGTTGTACGTTACAGGCCGACGAAATTTACAGCGATAAAAATATTAGCCTTAAAGATGCGGTTATTGTTTTCGGTAATGGTTGTACGGGCGTAGTGGTTTCGAATCAGGGCTTAGTTTTCACCAATCACCATTGTGGTTTTGGTGCTATACAGCAACACAGTACGGTGGAACATAACTACCTTAAAAACGGATTTACTGCCGAAAAATTGGATGATGAAATACCTACTCCGGGACTTTCGGTGAAATTTTTAGTGAGTATTACCGACGTTACAGAGCAGGTTATGGCGCAATTGCCCGATACGCTTACGGGCAAAAAACGTACTTCTAAACAGGATTCGATACTTACGGATATTAAAAAAGAATTTGAAAAAGACAGTGGCTATGTAGTTTCGCCTAAATCGTTTTATTCGAACAACGAGTTTTATGTGTTTGTTTACGAAGAGTTTACCGACGTTCGCTTTGCTTATGCTCCACCGTCGGCAATAGGCAAATTTGGGGGCGATACCGACAATTGGATGTGGCCACGACATACGGGCGATTTTTCGGTATTCCGAGTGTATGGCAATAAAGATGGAAAACCGGCCAAATACTCCAAAGACAATGTGCCTTACACCCCGAAACGCTTTGCAACGGTATCGAACAAAGGTTATGCTGCCGGCGATTACAGCATGATAATGGGAAATCCGGGTACTACAACTCGCTACCTGTCGTCGTGGGGAATTGTGAACCGTATGAACAATATCAATCAGGCGCGCATTGATGTGCGTGGAGCCAAGCAGGATGTGTGGAAAAAATTTATGTTAAAAGACGAAGCCGTTAATATTGCTTACGCCAGCAAATTTGCACGCAGCTCGAACTATTGGAAAAACAGCATAGGCATGAACAAAGCAATTGCTAAACTCGACATTGTAGTGCGCAAAAATGCGGAAGAAAAAGCATTTACAGAATGGATTAACAGCAGCGAAAGCCGCAAAGCGAACTACGGAAAAGTGTTGGAAAATCTGGAAAATGGTTACGAAAAAATTAAACCTTACAGCCGTGCACTTAACTTTATGCGCGAATCGCTTATGGGTGGAGCCGAGATGCCTCGCTTTGCTTCGCAATTGGTAAAACTAACCGAAGGTAAATTTGTGAAAGACTCGGTGCTTAAAAAAGCCGAAAAAATGTACAAGGATTATTATGCCGAAGTAGACAAAGCAACATTTCCGATAATGATAACAGAATATAAAAAAGCTGTTTCGGCAGATTTTTTGCCTGCACTTTATACGATTATAGATAAAAAATACAAAGGTAACGTTGAAAAATATGCCGACTATATTTATAGTAAATCGGCATTTACAACTTTCGACAAATTTAAAAAAGCACTGAATAAAAAATCGGTCAACCTGCTCAACGACCCTGCTGTGTTGTATTGGCGCGAATTAATGCTACTTTCGGGTAGCCTACAAAAGGGCGATTATAACGATGCTGTGGCACAAATTAAAGATGCCGAACGCTTATACGAAGCCGGACTTAAAGAAATGTACATTGAAAAAGGCACTGCTCGCTATCCCGATGCCAACTTCACAATGCGACTTACTTATGGCACAATTGGTGGATATAAACCCGCCGATGCAGTAGATTTTAACTTCTACACCACAACTCAAGGTATTTTAGAAAAAGAAATTCCGGGCGATTACGAATTTGATGTACCCGAAAAACTTAAATCGGCTATAACGAATAATGATTTTGGCGCTTACACTGATGCTAAGACTGGCAAAATGCACGTGGCTTTCCTGAGCAACAACGACATAACAGGCGGTAACTCGGGCAGTCCGATTTTCAATGCCAAGGGCGAACTTATTGGTTTGGCTTTTGATGGAAATTGGGAAGCCATGAGTGGCGATATTGTATTCGAACCCGAACTGCAACGCACTATCAATGTGGATATTCGCTACGTACTGTTTGTAATGGACAAAGTGGGTGGTGCTCAACGACTTTTGAATGAGCTGACTATTAAATAACTCAACTTTCTCAAGTTTTTAAAAATTTGAAATTCTTTATTTCGAATACAATGTAGTATCTTATTTGATTTCGATTTCGACATCGCCCATAACCCCTCTCCATTGGGAGAGGGGGACAAGACACTGCAAGTAGAATGTTTTGTACATTTAAACAATATGCTCTTATTCAAATTTTTATATGAGCGAAAGTTAAATTAAATAATTACGAATTACGAAATATGAATCAAATAAAATTTTAGAATATGGAACGTCTTAAAACATTATGTATCATTTTGTTGCTGGTATTCTTTGCCAGCATGTATCAGGGGGCTGTATTGCCGTTTATCGAAGGTATTAAGTACGGACTATCGATAGCTGACTACGAAAACGAAACAAAAATCAATTCACAGGAATTTTTAATGATGGATGTAGAGCCCAAAAATGAGGGCAGTACCATTCCGAACGATATAAACCTGAAAAATGGTCAGCCGGTAATAGTACAGCCAACTAATATCTCGCTCATAAGCACCGACGACTCCCAAAAACCGGTATGGCTTATGGTGCTCGATGCACTCTATATGGCACTTACGGTGATTGTATTGATTTTGGGTATTTGGACTCCGTTTTTGGTGGTCAAAATTCTGCGTTCGCTACAGCATTCGTGGGTTTTCGAACGTATTAACCTAAAGCGAATCAACCGGATAGGTTTATTCATAGTTGGCATTGGCATTTTAGGTTCGGTAATTCAGTTGATCAATATATTGTCGGCCGAATACATGGTGGATTTGGCACAATACAGTTTTACATACAGCAAGGTGATTGACTTTAACGCATTGATAATGGGCATTGTGATACTGATAATGAATGAAGTGATGCGAATAGCTGTTGAATTAAAAGAAGAACAGGATTTAACGATTTAAGAATAACAAAATATGCCCATAATAGTAAATTTAGATGTCATGATGGCACGCCGTAAAATTTCGCTCAACGAGCTTTCGGAGCGGGTGGATATTACCCCGGCAAACCTGTCGATTCTTAAAACCGGAAAAGCAAAAGCCATACGTTTCAGCACGTTGGATGCCATTTGTAAAACCCTGAATTGTCAGCCGGCAGATATTTTAGAATATAGAGATGAAGAGTAGAGAACAACTAACGCTTCATGGCTCTGTCCATGAGGCGTTTGTCTTCTTTCTCCTTCAGGCTTTCGCGCTTATCATAGTTTTTCTTTCCACGCGCAAGTCCTATTTCAATTTTAGCAAGTCCTTTTTCGGTAATAAAAAGCTTGGTAGGCACAATGGTGTAGCCGGTTTCTTTGGTAGCTTTGGCTAATTTTTTTAGTTCGCGTGCAGTGAGCAGTAGTTTACGGTCGCGACGCACCTCATGATTGTTGTAAGTTCCGAAAAAATAGGTAGCAATATGCATATTGCGCACCCAAAGTTCGTTGTTGATAAAGGAACAAAAAGTATCCACCAACGAAGCTTTCCCATCCCGAATCGACTTAATCTCAGTACCAAACAGCTGCAATCCCGCCACAAAACGCTCCTCAATTTCGTAATCGAAAGTGGCGCGTTTATTCTTTATCAGTATGTTTGATTTTTTAAACATTCGGTTGATTAAATGATTTTTTTATTGGCACATTGGCA
>DYSC01000253.1 GCA_020726365.1 Porphyromonas sp. | reverse complement strand
AGTATGGGGTCTGTTCATAATGAAATAGAAAATAGTGTTTTAACTAGCGATTCGAAATTTAAACTCACTTCAACAGTAGATGTTGCCAAAGGAAGCATTGTTTTGTGGTCAGGGGGGCTAAACAGAAGTGTACAAGCAGGAAATCTAATTGGAGCTTGTTTTCAAGATGCTGCAACATACAATGCTATAATGTCTGAAGCCACATCAATGGGAATCGGAAGTTATGCAGGAAACGTAGCAATTAGGGCAGGAGCATACGCATCAGTTTGCTTTTATTTTGGTTCAGATTGTAATGGTAATATTTATTTTTAATCAAATGAAATATAACTTTTTTATCGCCTTTTTCGCATCTCTTACTTTGGGTAGCAATGTCTTTGCCCAAAGTGAGATTTTGCAATTTAAACGCTTATCAATTAATTTGAAACATACTCAAATTGAATTAGATACTTCTGTATTCAATATTTTAATGCCTGGTAAAGCCTTAGTGCGAACCGAACAGCCTTTTCAAGATGGAGACGTCTTTGTTTTAATAGATCAAAAAACACAATCCCGTCGACAAATTAAGCTTGGAGGAACATCTTCATCAGGCTACAAAATAACTCAAAGTTCCGATTGGGCAAAAATCAACCACAAAGAGGTTCTTAAACCTAATCCTGCGACGGGGGAAACCTATAGTATTAGTTACGGCAGTGAAACCAAAATCATTTCTGGTTTCGACTGCAAACAATTGACCCTTATTTACGGTAATGATTCCATTAACGTTTGGTATACAGAAGCTATTGCATATAATTGGCTGTTCGACAATATTTTTTCACTTGTTCCAGGGACGGTAATTAAAGCGTACAATTCAAAAACAACCCTTCTCGAATTGATTTCGAGAAATCAAGTTGAAAATATTATTACAGAGCCAGAATATTCATTTATTTTAAAAAATTGGAATCCAAATAACTAATAACAACTTCGAATCTAAATGTCAATGAAAAAAGAATGGATTGCCGCAATTATATTTCTTGCTGTTGCGTTTTTCGAGAAGTTCTCAGGATTTATCCCTTCCATCGGGTTACACTTATTATTTTTGATCAGCTTCATTTTTATTAATTAGGCTATAAAATAGACTACATGTGGGACAGTCAAAAGGTTTTCTCAGTATTAACTATAATTTATAAAAGTAATGTACTCGGGGCAGTTCTTTTTTCTTCATTGAATTATCTTGGTAAGTTTTGGTTGCAAGCAGTAGCTCTTATTCTGTCAGTTAGCTATGCATTGGTTTTATATTTTTATAAAAATAATTCAAAAGCAGCTGCCGAAGGGTTTTTTTACAACCAAATTGCTTCGGG
>DYSC01000252.1 GCA_020726365.1 Porphyromonas sp. | reverse complement strand
TTCTCCTCGATGTTGACATAAAATTTTTGTTTAAAGATAATACAATTCTATCTTATCTTAATGTCCTGTTTTAGTGGAGTATCATATTGTTTATCAATACCCCATGAGCACTACAAATCGATTTCAAAAAGATACTAAATCTGAATTTCAGACACTTACAAAATACGAACCACACAAATGATCGTCAAATTCTAAAATATCTGACATAGAAAAGCCATTTTTAACTGTAGTTTAACCTTTGTAGATGGAAAAGCTGCAAGATGGGTTAATGCACAAAGCTACAAAAAATATTCATATAAAAATAAAAAGGACACAAATCTTCAAACGAAACTTGTGTTCTTTTAATTGTAGCTACTACGAATTCTAAACGTATACTTCGAGTATAGTCGTTTTTAAATCTGGAATAATACCTACTTCGTTGATGCAGGCAGGAACTAAAACGGTATCGCCCTTATTTACAATAACTTTTGAATCGCCGGTTTCTACAATAAAACTACCCTCGAGACACATGTAAGCAACAAACGAATCAATCGTTCCGTAATTGCGTGTCAGTGGCTGGTCGAACTGAATCATATTTGTAGTAAAGTATTTGCAACTCACTAATGGTGTAATTTCATTCAACAGCGATTTATATGCTGTTTTCGGATTTTTCGACGCTGTAAAATCAATTACGTCCAATGCCTGTTCGGTATGCAATTCGCGTTCGTTACCGTTGTCGTCCACCCGTTTAAAGTCATAAATACGATAGGTAACATCGCTGCTTTGCTGAATTTCGGCAACCACAACGCCTTTACCAATAGCATGAACCAAACCAGCAGGAATAAAGAGCACATCGCCGCTTTTGATAGGCACATGTTGCAGTAAATCTTCTACTTTGTCAGATTCAAGTGCATCTAAATACTCGTCTTTCGAACAATCGTTTGTAAAGCCAATAATAAGTTCTGCATTTTCGTCGGCTTGCAGTACTATCCACATTTCAGTTTTACCGAATGAGTTATGACGTTCGGCAGCTACTTCGTCGCCGGGATGTACTTGAATAGAAAGATTTTCGTTGGCATCAATCAGTTTAAACAACAAAGGAAACGACAAGCCGAATGCATCGTACACTTTATCGCCCACCAAATCACCCATGTAAATCTCAATCAGCTCAATTAGATTATTACCAGCTAAAAAACCGTTTTCCACTATTGACTCATCGCCTTCAAAGCCAGACAATTCCCAACTTTCGCCTAATTTATCGGTTGTAGCATCTTTGCCAAAGATATTTTTAAGTTTCGAACCTCCCCAGATTTTATCTTTCAGTATGGGAGTAAATTTTAGAGGATACAACATTGAGTT
>DYSC01000251.1 GCA_020726365.1 Porphyromonas sp. | reverse complement strand
TCGATCTGATGGACTTAAATAGGCTTTCTTATCCCCACTGGGGATCATCACACAAAGTTAAGATTTGCATCTTTTTAGCCATAGGCGAAGAAGTCTTTCTTATCCCCACTGGGGATCATCACACATAACGTCCTCTTCCTCTACTTTACTATCTTTTTTACCCTTTCTTATCCCCACTGGGGATCATCACACAAAATGCGTGTACTGTGGTCAGATCTTCTATTTTTTCATAGTGCTCTGCCATACTTTCTTATCCCCACTGGGGATCATCACACATCTTCAACTTGTGCATAGCTGTAGCCACATAAAGTTCCACTCGAAGCTTCAACTCTCGTTTCAGCAAGTGCCTCCTTTCTTATCCCCACTGGGGATCATCACACCAGGTTCTCCGTAATAAAGCTTAAGATTTGCATCTTTTTACTTTCTTATCCCCACTGGGGATCATCACACAAATTGGCTTTTAACCAAGCTTCAAACTCTTTTTCATCGCTCTTTCTTATCCCCACTGGGGATCATCACACCTTAGAGAACACTTCTCCGTGTTGTACACGGATTTCCGCCTTTCTTATCCCCACTGGGGATCATCACACCTCCACTGTTCTGCTCTCAAGCGTTTTTTTATGGTTAACTGCTGCTTTCTTATCCCCACTGGGGATCATCACACTTTTACCTTTTACAAAATATTCCCCGAATACGATCGCGTGTTGCCTTTCTTATCCCCACTGGGGATCATCACACTATCTTCATCTTATCTTCATCTTGATCTTCATCTTGATCTTCATCTTGATCTTCACTTTCTTATCCCCACTGGGGATCATCACACTTAATGTACTCATTAAAGTTTTCTATCACAGGATAAGCTTTCTTATCCCCACTGGGGATCACCGAACTAGATACACCTTGAAATTTTTAATGACGGGATAGGTTTTCCTTTCTTATCCCCACTGGGGATCACCGAACTATCACAGCATTAGCACTTGCTGTTTCTTGGGCTTTTTCTGCCCTTTCTTATCCCCACTGGGGATCACCGAACTACTTACTTGATTCAAAGTAATCAGAAATAGCTATAGATTTAGCTTTCTTATCCCCACTGGGGATCATCACACCCCATGTGTAGCACATTGTCCGCTACAAAAAACATGTTTAACTTTCTTATCCCCACTGGGGATCACCGAACTTTCTGAGGAACACCAGAAAATATAACATCATGCATATTTGCTTTCTTATCCCCACTGGGGATCACCGAACTTTAATAAGTTCATCTCTTCAGAGAATATTAGGTATGCAACTTTCTTATCCCCACTGGGGATCACCGAACTGTTTCATGCAAGCGAGTGAAAGT
>DYSC01000002.1:63410-67233 GCA_020726365.1 Porphyromonas sp. | reverse complement strand
AAGTAGAACTACCTCTGGCTTAATACGAGCAACTCCATTATGAACCATACTGAAGAGATTTATAGAGGAAATATATAAAATTTTATTGATTTCACGTTTATTGATTATCGGAGATATTTTTTTATCTGCACGATGCCATTGCTTTTGTTGATAGTTATCATGCTTGGAAATCAGCGGGTTATTAAAACACTTCGGTGAGTGATAAAAAAAATGCCATTCGAGGCTGTTGTTCGACCCCGTTTTGTTTAAGATATGTAGGCGTTTTTTTATGCGAAAACAAAATTTTGAGTAAGTTTGTTATGTGATCAATAATAAGTTTTGTACATTTGCAAAGTATTTGTTAAACATTCATACATTAATTATTTCATATTTAAAATCGGATTATGCCTAAGATATTTGAATATTTTGGTATCGTTTTCTATTTTTATTCTAATGAACATGAGCCGATTCATGTACATGTTACTACTGGTGATTGTGAAACGATATTCGAATTGATAATGGAAGATGGTGAGCTTAAAGAAATTAGGCGGCGAGCAAAAAAAAGTGTAGATTTACTTCGAGAAAAAGATGCCAAAACTGCCGAAGATTTTATTCGAAAATATGAAGCTAATATTATAGAAAAATGGATTAATTTCTTTGTTTTAAAGAAAAAAATTAGATGTACAAATATTAAAAAGAAAATCTAAATTTGTATGGCGCGTCAATTATACATTCAGCAAGCAAATTATATTTCAGACTTAAAGGTAGAACTAAAATTCAACGATGGTACAATACGTCATGTCGATTTTAGTAATTTCTTGTTAAATCATCCTCATCCACAATACAATAAATACTTAAAACCAGCCAATTTCAAAAAGTTCTATATTGAAAATGGCAATATTGTTTGGGGTAAAAATTGGGATTTAATGATTCCAATCGAAAATCTATACGCAGAATAGGCGTTGTTTTTTTCTGCACGATGCCATTACTTTTGTTGATAGTTATCCGGCGAATGGGTATTGGCTGTCGGCAATCCTTTCAACCTTACTTCGACTGTAACAGCCGGTATAGTAAGTGCCAAGGCACGTAACATCAATATTATCAACTCGCAAATGAAGATTGAGTCGTTTATTCAAACCGATGCTGCCGTAAATCTGGGCGAATAATTCAAAATAAGTTTTTAAGGTAACGAATCTACCCTTCGGAGGCGAGGGGTAGATTTAATTATTTTTTATCAACTTTGTAAAACAATTCTCATTTTTTGTTGTTTCAATTATGGTAATAAATTTTGCCAAAAGCCCGAAAATATGTTAAAAATCCATTTTGTCAATTGAAATAAAAGTATTAATTTTGCACGCTAATTTTTTAAACCATAATGAGACAATTAAAAATTACTAAATCGATTACAAATCGAGAAAGTGCATCACTTGACAAGTATCTGCAAGAGATTGGTCGTGAGGATCTTATTACAGTTGAAGAGGAAGTAGAACTGGCGCAACGTATTCGCAATGGCGACCGTATTGCACTCGAAAAACTGACTCGTGCCAACCTCCGTTTTGTTGTTTCGGTAGCAAAACAATATCAAAATCAAGGATTAAGTCTGCCCGACTTAATTAATGAGGGCAATCTTGGACTTATTAAAGCTGCCGAAAAATTTGATGAAACTCGTGGTTTTAAATTTATTTCGTATGCCGTATGGTGGATCCGTCAATCTATTCTTCAGGCTTTGGCCGAACAATCGCGTATTGTACGTTTACCACTCAACCAAGTAGGTTCGTTAAATAAAATAAACAAGGCTTTTTCGAAATTCGAACAGGAAAACGAACGTCGTCCTTCGCCCGAAGAGCTTGCCGAACAATTAGACATTCCGGTGGATAAAATTGCCGATACTATGAAAGTTTCGGGTCGTCATATTTCGGTAGATGCTCCTTTTGTAGAAGGTGAAGATAACAGCTTACTCGATGTAATGATAAACGATGATTCGCCAAATGCTGACCGCGTGCTGATTAACGAGTCACTTTCGAAAGAAATTGAACGCGTATTGGCAAACACCCTTTCGGACAGAGAGAAAGACATTGTAAAAAAATTCTTTGGAATTGGCGTTACCGAAATGACTTTGGAAGAAATTGGTGATGAATTTGGTTTGACCCGCGAACGCGTTCGTCAGATTAAAGAAAAAGCCATTCGGAAATTGCGTCCGAATTCGAAAAGTAAATTGCTGAAAGGATTTTTGGGATAGTTTTTTTTGAATCAAGAGACAAGAATCGTGAGATAAAATACCGCATTGCAAGTTGAATTGCAGCGCGGTTTTTTTCTGTATTTTAGACAGGGTGCGCCATGTCTCTACACAAAATGATATAAGAAAACAATGTTTGCCTCGAGAGCTGGTTTTTTACTGTCTTCAATTTCGAGCACAGCATAAATCTCGGCTTTTGTTGTACCGCGCAAATTGATTAACGACTGTAGTTTCGCACGACAGCGTACACGACTGCCAACCGTAACAGCCTGCATAAATTTGAGTTTTTCTATTCCGTAGTTAACTGTGAGTCGTGAGTTACGAACTTCTACAATTTGCTCCCACAAATATGGCAGCAAAGAAAGATTCAGGTAACCGTGTGCAATGGTAGTTTTAAACGGACTTTCGGTTTTGCAACGCTCTTCATCCACATGAATCCACTGGTGGTCGAGTGTTGCATCTGCAAAAGTGTTGATTTGTTGCTGTGTAATTTGAATATAGTCCGAAACCCCTAATTCCTTGCCTACATACTGATTAAATTCGTCGAAATTGTTGATAATAATTGGGTTCATTGGAATATTTAGTTTGTATTATTTTTGATTATTTATGCACACTATCGGTTTATATGTGCAAAAATACAAATTTAATTTTAAATTCGAAAATTTTTTAATACAAATACAGAAAGTCTATTTTCCAAATTATCAAAATTTTGTATCTTTGTAGTCGATTTAAGGATTTAAAATCAGTTCAAAAATAAGTTAATTTAAAAATATATAAATTCAGAAACAAAAATGGAAGAATTAAATGCAGTTGTACAACAAGTAGTGCAGGTTTCGCCGATAATGAAAGTATTCAGAATTGCGCCGCTTGGTTGGGAATTACCTGATTTTAAACCCGGACAATTTGTGGCAATAGGATTACCACCTACAGCCGAAAAATGCGCAGAAGCAACCGACGAACCCGTTGAACCCAATCAGGAAAAGTTGATTAAAAGAGCTTATTCGATAGCTTCATCGAATTTATCGAAAGATTATGTTGAGTTTTACATTACGTTAGTGCATTCAGGTGCATTAACTCCACGTTTATTTAATTTAAACATTGGTGATAAAATTTGGATGGGCAATAAATTTGTGGGTATGTTTACACTCGATCAAATTGCAGAAGATCAAAACATTGTGTTAATTGGAACCGGAACTGGTGTGGCACCATACATGAGTATGTTACGTACCGACGCACTTCACCGCAAAGGCAATATTGTAGTAATACATGGCGCTGCCAACTCGTGGGATTTAGGCTACTCGTCGGAGTTAAATTTACTACAAGTTTTATCGCCAAAATTCAAATACATCCCAACTATTACCATGCCCGAACGCGAATTTGTGCCATGGACCGGACGCACACAGTTTATTCAGGACATTTGGGAAGAAGGTGCTATCGAAAAGCTATGGGGCTCTAAACCAACTGCCGAAAACACTCATGTCTTCCTATGCGGAAACCCAAACATGGTAAACGGCATGGTCGAATGTCTTGAAAAAGAAGGATTTACAGAACACACTCGTAAAGTAGTTGGTCAAATTCACGTTGAACGATTTAATTAGTTCATTGATT
>DYSC01000002.1:48536-63310 GCA_020726365.1 Porphyromonas sp. | reverse complement strand
ACTCGTAAAGTAGTTGGTCAAATTCACGTTGAACGATTTAATTAGTTCATTGATTCTGAAAATACAAATGTCCGGATTGAGTCAGAATCAGTTCGGGCATTTTGTTTTGATATTTTTAGAATTAAACTTTTAGCTATCTTTGTAAAAAATAAAAACAAACAAAACGGTGTACGCACCGTCTCTACAAAAGAACATGAGAGAATTAACTTTAATTACGCCAACATTTTTGTTTTCGGCCATTTCGTTGCTGCTGCTTGCCTATACCAACCGCTTTTTGTCGTACGCACAATTAGTTAGAGGGCTTAAAGATAAATATATGCAAGACCACTCAGCCATTACAAAGGCACAGATAATAAATCTTAAACGTCGGCTGTATCTCACCAAAAACATGCAATTAACCGGCGTAGGTAGTTTGTTGCTTTGTGTTGCTACTATGTTTTTTATCTACATAGGTATGCAAACCGTGTCGGTTTATATTTTTGGTGCAGCATTATTACTTCTGATTATCTCGCTCACAATGGCTATTGCAGAAGTTCGTATTTCGGCCAAATCGCTCGAAATATATTTAGGGGATATGGAAAAGAGTTGATGTAATGATCCAGCAGTTATACGAACAAAATGAGTATATTTGTGTCGAAAAAAAATCACGCTAAAAATAATTTCTAACTTTAAAAAATGAACTACGGCTTTATACGAGTAGCAGCTGCAATACCCGAGCTTAGGGTAGCCGATTGCGCTTTTAATATTTCGAAAATTGCCGAAATGGCAAAGGAAGCTGATAGCAAACAGGTTCAGGTGGTCTGTTTTCCGGAACTCAGCATTACGGGTTACACCTGTGCCGATTTATTTTTTCAGCATCAACTTCTTCACGATGCCGAAAAAGCACTGCACGAATTGCAGCTTCAAACCTACAATACGAAAGCAGTAATTATCGTTGGTATGCCCATACGGGTTCAGAACCAACTATTTAATGTGGCTGTAGCCATTCAAAATGGAAAAATTCTTGGAGTTATTCCCAAAACAAATCTACCAAGCAACAATGAATTTTACGAAAAACGTTGGTTTGCTCCTGCCACTACTACCGATGTAAAAGAAATTACCCTCGCTGACGAAACAATTCCGTTTGGGACAGATATTTTATTTACAACAACCGAATTTTCGTTTGGCATTGAAATTTGCGAAGACCTTTGGGTGCCGATTCCACCAAGTTCGCAACAAACACTTCAGGGCGCTGAAATCATATTCAACCTTTCGGCTACCAACGAATTAATTGGCAAACATACTTATTTACGCAATTTGATTGAACAACAATCGGCGCGATGCAATGCCGGTTATGTGTATGCATCGGCAGGAGCAGGCGAGTCGACCACCGATGTGGTGTATGCAGGAAATGCACTCATTGCCGAAAATGGTAAAATTACAGCAGCTTCAGAGCGGTTTTCGTTCGAACCGCAATTAGTTATCAGCGAGATAGATGTAGAGCGGTTGCAAGCTGAACGCATCCGGAATACGAATTTTCAGAATGAAAAAGCCAACGGAACGTTCCGAAAAATCAACTTCGAATGCAAATCGTTTGACAATAGCTTATTGACACGCAAATTCGACAAACATCCATTTGTACCACCGATTCAAAACCGAACTGCAAGCTGTGAAGAAATTTTTTCGATACAAATGGGAGGTTTGGCAAAACGCTGGACACACACTAAAGCCGAAAACGTGGTATTGGGTATTTCCGGAGGCTTAGATTCCACATTGGCACTCCTCGTGTGTGTAAAAACCGCTGACAAACTTGGTTACGACCGTAGTCGCATACTGGGCGTTACTATGCCGGGGTTCGGAACAACAAACCGCACTTATACCAATGCATTGAGTTTAATGAAATCGCTTGGAATAACCGTAAAGGAAATTTCTATTGAAGCTGCTTGTATTCAACATTTTAAAGATATTGAACACGACATAAACGTGCACGACATAACCTACGAAAACACGCAGGCGCGTGAGCGAACACAGCTGCTGATGGATTTAGCCAACAAACACAATGGGTTGGTAATTGGCACCGGCGATTTATCCGAATTGGCACTAGGATGGGCTACTTACAATGGCGATCAAATGTCGATGTATGGCGTAAACAGTGGAGTACCAAAAACATTGGTGCGCTATTTGGTGGATTGGGCTTCGCACGAGTTGGATGCATTTTCGGAAATTGTACTGCAAGATATTTTAGACACTCCCGTAAGTCCAGAGCTTTTACCCGCCAACGAGAAAGGTGAAATTGCTCAAAAAACCGAAGATTTGGTTGGACCCTACGAATTACACGATTTTTACCTGTATTATTTTGTCCGATTTGGATTTTCGCCCGAAAAAATACTTTTTTTATCCCAAAATGCTTTCGAAAATCAATACGATAAAGAAACCATTGAAAAATGGCTGAAAATATTTATTCATCGTTTTTTTCAACAACAATTTAAACGCTCATGTATGCCCGATGGACCGAAAGTGGGTTCTATAAATCTCTCACCAAGAGGCGATTGGCGCATGCCGAGTGATGCTATTAAATTTTCTAACTTCTAACTTCAATTTTCTAACTTTATAAAATATGTTTTCACAGATTTATTACGGAAATTCGTTAAAAGAATGGTTAATTTCCATACTTATAATTATCGGAGCTTTGTTTTTAAACAAAGTTATTATTCTGTTTAACAAGCACATACTAACAAAGTTAACCGAAAAAACAAAAAACAGGATGGATGATATTCTGTTTAGAATGCTTCAGGCACCGGTTTTACTTGGAGTAATGCTTTTAGCAATATGGATAGCAACAAATCGACTTAATTTAGACCCAAAAATTGACGCTTTTTTTAGCAAATCGTATCAATTTTTGATTGTGCTCAATATCACGTGGTTTTTGGTTAGGTTTGTAAATGCATTAATAGAAGAATACATTGTACCCAAAGCCGAAGACAAAACCACTAAATACTTAGACAACACATTGGTACCAATAGTTCGACGTGGAATTTTGGGAATTATTTGGGTTATAGGTATCATGATGGCCTTGCGTAACGTGGGCGTTGATGTTGGGGCGCTTATTGCCGGTTTGGGAATTGGAGGTTTGGCTTTTGCATTGGCAGCACAAGATACTATAAAAAATATTTTCGGAGGTATTACTATATTCACCGACCGCCCGTTTCGTATTGGCGACCGTGTAAAAGTAGATGGCTTTGATGGTTTTATCGAAGATATTGGCATTCGAAGTACCCGCCTTCGCACACTTGAAAAACGGTTGGTAACCATTCCGAACTACAAAATTGTGGAAGCATCCGTCGAAAATGTAAGCGTCGAGCAAATGCGTCGTGTTTTGATGAATATCGGGCTGACATACAACACAACACCCGAAAAAATGCAGGAAGCAATAGCCATTCTTAAAAATATTCCTAAAATAAACAAAGATGTAGATTCGAAAGAATTAACAGCTGTATTCGCGGATTTTTCACCTTATTCGCTCGACTTAACATTTATTTATTGGGTAAAAAAAACAGGCGACGTTATGGAAACACCTTCGAATGTTAACTTTGAGATATTAAAACAATTCAAAGAAGCCGGATTGAATTTTGCATACCCAACGCAAACAGTTTATTTAGATAATCAGGCATAAATTTGATGTGTTTAGCAAAAGCATAATCTATGGAATTGCCTATAAAACAATAAAAAATAAAAATAAAACACTGAAAATTTGGTTTGTACCTTTCAAATTTTGTTATTTTGCAGGCAATTAGAGAAAAACTCACCTAACACACCGTAATATGTCAAAAAATCTTGTCATAGTTGAATCACCCGCAAAAGCAAAAACAATCGAAAAATTTCTTGGTAAAGATTATCAGGTAATGTCGAGTTTCGGACATATTCGCGACCTTGCCGAAAAGGGCATTGGTATTGACTTTGAGAATAATTACAAGCCGGATTATATTGTATCGACCGATAAAAAAAAGGTAGTATCGGAGCTTAAGAAAGCTACTAAACTAGCCGAAACAATATGGCTTGCTTCCGATGAAGACCGCGAGGGAGAGGCTATTGCATGGCATTTATATGATGAGCTAAAATTGAAGCCTAACAACACCAAACGCATTGTTTTTCACGAAATTACAAAAGATGCCATCATAAACGCCATTGAACATCCACGTGATATCGATTTACATTTGGTGGACGCTCAACAAGCGCGACGCGTTTTGGACCGCATTGTAGGTTTCGAGCTTTCGCCGGTATTGTGGCGCAAAGTGCGGCCATCGCTCTCAGCAGGCCGAGTTCAGTCGGTTGCCGTACGATTAATTGTGGAACGTGAGCGCGAGATAAATCAATTTACAGCCGTGAGTGCTTACAAAGTGAGTGCTTTATTTAAAACTACTGACGTTAATGGTCAGCCCGTTGAGCTGAAAGCTGACTTACAGCAACGATTTACTGAAAAGAAAGATGCTGCTGCATTTTTAGAAAAATGCAAAAATGCAAGTTTCAGTATTGAAAGTATCAGCACAAAACCAACAAAGAAATCGCCTGCACCACCTTTTACAACCTCAACATTGCAACAGGAGGCTGCTCGTAAGCTAAGTTTTTCGGTGTCGCAAACCATGATGGTAGCGCAACGACTTTACGAATCGGGCAATATTACCTACATGCGTACCGACTCGGTGAATCTTTCTTCGTTGGCTATCGACACATCAAAGGCTGAAATTATCAGCATGGCCGGACAAAAATACGTGCATCCCCGCAAGTTTAACACCAAAACAAAAGGTGCACAGGAAGCGCACGAGGCCATTCGTCCGACCTACATGAATGCGCATACGGTGGAAGGAACTGCACAGGAAAAAAGATTGTACGAGTTGATTTGGAAACGTACCATCGCATCGCAAATGGCTGATGCTGAATTAGAAAAAACTACAATTAATATAAATGTTTCGGGCAGCACGTATCAGTTTACAGCTTCGGGCGAAGTTATCGTTTTCGATGGCTTTCTGAAAGTTTACCTCGAATCGACTGATGATGAATCGGATACTGAAAATGAATCATTGCTACCTGCATTAAAAGAAGGAGAGAAACTTTCGTATATCGAAATTGCAGCTCAGGAACGTTTTACACAAAAACCTGCACGCTACAGCGAGGCAAGTTTGGTTCGCAAATTGGAGGAGCTCGGCATTGGTCGTCCTTCAACTTACGCACCAACCATTTCGACTATTCAAAATCGTACTTACGTAGAAAAAGGAGACCGTCAGGCCGAAAAACGCGATTTTAATTTACTCAAACTAAAAGGAGATAAAATTTCGGATACCATAAAATCGGAAAATACCGGAGCCGAAAAATCAAAACTTTTTCCCACCGACATAGGTATAGTTGTTACCGACTTCCTGACTGAGTATTTCCCTGATATTCTGAATTATAACTTTACGGCAGATGTTGAAAAAGAATTTGACCACATTGCCGATGGAAAAATTAACTGGACGAAATCCATTGATAAATTTTACAAAAAGTTTCATCCAATAGTCGAGGACACGCTCAAAAATTCGGAACGTCAGGTGGGCGAGCGCATTTTGGGAACCGACCCTGCAAGTGGTCGTCAACTGTCGGTAAAAATCGGAAAGTTTGGTCCGTTGGCACAAATTGGCACTTCGGAAGAAGAAGAAAAACCTGTTTTTGCTTCGCTTCGTAAAGATCAATCCATTGAGAGTATTACGCTCGAAGAAGCCCTCGAACTATTCAAACTACCACGTCAGGTTGGCGAATACGAAGGCAAAGTTATGACCGTAGCTATCGGTAGGTTCGGACCTTACATTCGTCACGACAATGCATTTTACTCGCTACCAAAAACCGATGATCCGATGAGTGTTACTACGGAGCGCGCCATCGAAATCATGGAAGAAAAACGCAATGCCGAAAAGAATCGAACTATTTCGGTATTGGGTGAAAATGGTGAAATACAGGTTCTTAACGGACGATATGGAGCCTATTTTACATTTAATAAAATAAACTATAAAATTCCGAAAGATACAGAAGCAAGTTCGTTGACATTTGAAAAATGTCAGGAATTGATAGCTGCACAACCCGATGCCGGTGAAAAGAAAAAAGGTTTTGGCCGAAAAGCAGGAGCTAAAAAAGGGGGAAAGAAATAGTACTGTAGTTTATAGTCTGTAGCTTTTAGTATATAGTTTTTGGAAATAATAAAATGAGAAAAATACTTTTTATGCTATTAAATCTGTTTTTGGTAGTTTCGCTACATGGACAGGGAATAGAATTGACCGAAAATCAACCGGCAATGATATATTCGCTTCCAAAATCGGAAATTTGCATACAGGTGGAACTCGAAAAAACAAGTCGAAAACCTGGTATATATTACCAATATTCCGAACGTTATTTGGCAACTAACCAAATTGCATTGGAAGATAAAACGACGTATCGGTTAAAATCAATTGCATTATCGACCATACCAGTAGCCGACCCGAAACGTACTTATGTGATTCAACCATCAAAAAAGAGTGCGCTCAATCAGATTTCGGTAAACGAGAAAGGCCTACTTTATGGTGTGAATGTACCCTGTAAACCACTGGATACCAATTTAGAAAAGATTTCTACTTTTAAAAACAACGAACCTGTAAATGCAAATACGCTTCTGCCACTTGGCGAGGAATATATGATGGCCGGTTCGGTAGCGAAACTTGCCGAAGGTGCTGCCAAACAAATATATCGCATTCGCGAAAGTCGCCTTAGTTTGCTTACCGGCGATTTGGAACATGCTCCGGCAGATGGCGCATCCATGCAGGCTATGCTCGATGGTTTAAATAAATCGGAGAAAGAATTGACAGAACTATTTATTGGAAAAACGGTAACGAGCACTGAGAAAGTTTCGATTGTTTTGCATGCCGATTCGGCTGTAAACGAAGCCATTGCATTCCGTTTATCAGCCCACAAAGGCATTGTTGCCACTGATGATTTATCCGGAAACCCTTATTTTATAAGTATAAAACCAGAAAAAATTAAAACAAACGCAGCCGATCCCAAAGCACAAAAAGCTGCCACACAAACCATTAATACCATTTATCCGGCAAAAGCCACCATCGAACTTACTGATGGCGTGAATGCCTTATGTTCTATAAAAACGGAACTACCGCAATTTGGTGTTATAGTGCCCCTGTCGGCCGATATTTTTGGCACGGCTAACCTGAAAGTATTTGTTGACCCAACAAACGGAAGATTACTTTGCGTGGAAAAATAATACAGTTACCGAAATGACTGAGAATTTTCCATACCCGCTTTTAAACAGAAATCTACTGATAACTGAAATAAACAGATTAGTCGCTGCTGGTCAATCTTTTGTTTTTATAATCGATTACAAAGCCGAAAATGGATATTTAATACCTGAAAAAAGTATAGACAATCGGTTTATAAAAACATCTGTAATCAACTCAGAAGAAAAAAAGCAGCAAAATCCAACATTGCTCAGGTGGGATGCATCACCAATTTCGAAAAACGACTATCAACTCAAATTTGATTATGTCCGAAACCAAATACAGCAAGGAAATTCGTTTTTAGTAAACCTGACACAGCCAACTTCCATCGAAACAAATCTCACGTTGGAAGAAATTTACGAAAAAAGTGAAGCAAAGTACAAACTATGGCTTCGTGAACAGTTTGTCGTACTTTCGCCCGAAACTTTTGTAAAAATAACAAACAGAAAAATTGCCTCATTCCCCATGAAAGGCACCATAGATGCGACCATTCCGAATGCTGAGCAACTAATTTTGGAAGATACGAAAGAACGGGCAGAACATGCTACGATAGTGGATTTAATACGAAATGATTTAAGTATTGTAGCGAGCAATGTGGCAGTAAAACGGTATCGATATATCGACCGAATCTCCACAAACAAAGGAGATTTGCTGCAGGTAAGTTCCGAAATTACTGGAGAATTACCTGCGGATTACCCCGAATATTTGGGTACAATTCTCTTTTCTCTTTTACCTGCCGGATCTATAAGTGGCGCTCCGAAACCAAAAACATTGGAAATTATCGAAGCCGCCGAAGGTTACAAACGTGGTTTTTATACCGGAATTTTCGGTTATTTCGATGGACAGGATTTAGATTCGACAGTGATGATACGCTTTATCGAAAAGGAAGGTAATAAATTGATTTTCAAAAGCGGAGGTGGTATTACTTCACAAAGTGATGCTACAAGTGAATACAACGAACTAATCCAAAAAGTATATGTCCCGATTTATTGAATCCATAAAATTAGTCGATGGGCAATTTCTTCGCTTAACACTCCATCAAGCCCGCGTAAATGTTGTATTTGAGCAACTTTTCAATTCCACAAAACCGTTTGATTTAGTTGAATTGTTAGAAAAAGAAAATTATCCAAAACAAGGTATCTTTAAATGCCGGATTGTTTTCGATAACAGCGTCCAACTCATTGAATTTGTGCCTTATATTCGTCGCAAAATTAAAACACTGAAATTAATTGAAACACACATTGAACCAACACATTACAAATCGGTAGAACGTGAAAAAATCAATGCCGCTTTTGCACAAAAAGGAGATTGCGACGATATAATTATGGTAAATAATGGGTTCTTAAGCGATGCTTCGTACTCCAATATCGCCCTGTGGGACGGTAAAAACTGGCATACTCCTACCCTACCCGTAATTTATGGCACACAACGCATGGCACTTTTAGAATCCGGAAAAATCAGCGAACGACCAATTAGAAAAGACGATTTGCCGGCTTACAAACGCATACGACTTTTTAATGCCTTGATAGAATTTGGCGAAATTGAATTAGATTTCAAATCTATTTTTTAAAACTACTAAAAATGAGCAACTTAAATAATCCATCTTTACCACAAAAAAACAGCAATGTCAAATCGTGGATAGCTGCATTCCGGTTAAAGACCTTACCCTTAGCGCTTTCGAACACCATAATGGGTTCGGCATTAGCAGCCGGTGTTGATAAATTTCGGTGGTCGGTTTTTGGTCTGACAGCGCTGACAACAATTCTATTGCAAATACTTTCGAACATAGCCAACGACTACGGCGATTTTGTAAATGGCAAAGATACTGCAGAGCGAATTGGTCCGAAACGCATGGTGCAATCCGGCGAAATTTCACCAAAAACCATGCTGCATGGCATCGTGATTGTCGGTGCGCTCACAATTATTACCGGACTTTCGTTAATTCTGGTTGGAACTGCCGGTATTGATATCACTAATATCTTGATTTTTGGCATATTGGGAATTGGTGCCATTGCTGCTGCCATAAAATACACGGTTGGAAAAAATCCGTATGGCTATCGTGGTTTGGGCGATATTTTTGTGTTTCTATTCTTTGGTTTAGTAGGTGTAGTTGGCACTTATTTTCTGCATACACAGTCATTTAGTTGGGATTTACTCCTACCCGCTTCGGCAATGGGCTTACTAAGTACAGGCGTGCTAAATATGAATAACCTGCGCGATTACGAAGCAGACAAAAATGCCGGTAAAAACACCATTGTAGTGAGTATGGGGACACAAAAAGCGAAAATATATCATTTAATTTTGGTTGCGGGCGCTTGTAGTTTAGCAATATTGTATACGCTTATAAACTACAATTCGCCATGGCAATGGTTGTTTTTGGTTTCATTTCCCGTAATGTTTCTGAACCTGAAAACAGTTTTCACTTACAAAAATTCCATCGAACTTTATCCCGAATTAGGCAAGCTCGCCATGGGAACTTTGCTGTTTGCGTTAAGTTTTGGTTTGGGATTGATAATTTAGTTCTCACTTAAAAAACCTTTATTCTGATTTATTAAATGTAAATTAGAACAGAATTCACCAAAGCATTATTATCTTTGTTTTAAGTATGAGAGTTGGTCATTTTTTCATTTTACTATTTGTTCTGACAGCATTGTTTTCGTGCGAAAATAAAACTGCTAACACTTCCCGCCAAAAAATTTTAGAGGTGGGAGGAAAGTTCTTGTATTCAGACCAATTACAGAACATTATGCCTCCCAACGTAAGTACAAAAGATAGCACTGAAATTGCTAAAAGTTATATTCGCAAATGGGTAACCGACGTACTTTTGTACGAAAATGCAGAACGAAATATTACCAACAAAGCTGAAATTGACCAACTGCTCGAAGATTATCGTAAATCGCTGATAATTCATCAATACCAACAAAAATTATTGCAGGAACGATTGCCCAAAGAGCCTTCGGAAGAGGAAATAAAAGCATTTTACGACAAATACAACGATCAGCTGATTTTAAAAGAAAATGTGATACAAGGCATTTTACTTATAACGCCTGCCAATGCACCTCAGTTGGCAAACGTGCGTAAATGGGTAAAATTGGAAAATACAAAATCGCTCGAAAGCATTGAAAAATACAGCATGCAACATGCTATTAGCTACGATTATTTTGCCGAACGCTGGATTCCGTTTTCCGAAGTTTTGAAAAAGTTGCCACTTCAACTCGAAGATCAGACATCTTACCTGTCGGAACGACGATTTATTGAGTTGAGCGACAGTACAAAACATTATTTTTTAAACATAAAAACATCGAAACTAATAGGACAAACTGAACCTTTCGACATGGCAAAACCTAAAATCATAAACCTGATAATGAACAAATTGAAGGCTGATTTTATTTCCAATTTTGAGAACGAAATTTATAACGATGCTATAAAAAACGAATCAGTTACTTTTTTCAAATAAATACAATAAATTATGACGAATAGGATTTTATTTTCGATTATTACCTTGCTTTTACTTTCGACCAACTTATTTAGTCAGAAAAATATTATCGACGAAGTAATCTGGATTGTTGGCGACGAATCGATTTTGCGTTCCGAAGTGGAAGAGCAGCGTTTACGTGCTCAATATGAGGGAACTCCCTTACAGGGCGACCCTTATTGCACTATACCTGAACAAATTGCCATCAACAAATTGTTTTTTCATCAGGCCGTGTTGGATAGTATCGAAGTGAGCGAAAGCAATGTTATGAATCAGGTCGAAAACCGCTTGAGTTTCTTTATTTCACAAATTGGCTCCAAAGAAAAAATGGAAGAATATTTTGGCAAAAAAACACTTGACCTACGCGAAGATTTACGTAATAACATACGCGAACAAATGATTATTCAACAGATGCAGCAAAAGTTAGTGGGTGATATAAAATCAACTCCAGCCGATGTTCGCCGCTTTTTCAACACATTGCCTGCCGACAGTATCCCGAATGTACCCGCTCAGGTTGAATTGCAAATTATCAGTTTTGAACCCCATGTGCCTATTGAAGAAACAAACCGCATAAAGGAACGTTTACGCGATTTTACCGAACGTATAAACAAAGGTACAACCGATTTTTCGGTACTTGCCCGATTGTATTCGGAAGATACCGAAAGTGCAAAACGTGGTGGTGAGCTTGGTTTTATGGGTCGTGGACAGTTAGTGCCCGAATTTGCAACCGTGGCATTTAATCTTACGGATCCTAAAAAAGTATCGCGTGTGGTTCAATCGGAATTTGGCTACCATATTATTCAATTAATCGAAAAGCGTGGCGACCGCTTAAATTGCCGTCACATATTGCTCAAACCTCGTATTTCGTTGGAGGATAAAAACAAAGCCATTCAAAAACTCGATTCCATTTCGGAACTAATTCGTAACGGAAAAACCACTTTCGAACAGGCTGTAATTTACTTTTCACAGGATAAAAACACAGCTATGAATGCCGGTTTAATGTTGAACCAAAAATCAGGAACTTCAAAATTTGAATATCAGGATTTACCTCAGGAAGTTGCCAAAGTGGTTTACACCATGAATGTTGGCGAAATTTCGAAACCATTTTCGATGATTAGCCCTACAACAAACAAAGAAGTGGTTGCAGTAGTAAAAGTAAAATCGAAAATTGCCAACCACAAAGCAAACCTGATTGACGACTATCAGATGCTGAAAGGCTATTACGAAGGACTTAAAAAAGAAGAGTTTATTAAAAACTGGATTATCAAAAAACAAAAAGAAACCTACATTAGCATCGATCCGGCCTGGCAAAAATGTGAATTTCAACATCCGGGATGGATTAAGAAATAGTAGAAAAAGCCCCCTAACCCCCAAAAGGGAAAATGATTATTCAGCAAATTAGAATTAATCGACTTCAAATGCAGATGAAAGTATATTTAAAGTACAAAAATGCAATAAAGTACATCGTTTTGGGCGTTGTACTTTGTTTGTTTTTTACAAAACCGACTGCACAGGTTCGTCCGGGGCAGTTGCGTCAGGAAATTCTGAACAGTCAGCAAACAAAAACAAAGCCGACAACACCAAAAAAAAACAAACGTAATCGTCGTGCAGCAAAAACGCTATTCCCACCAAAGCCACTTGCACCTATTGTTAATCCACTGAACAACCGAAATGCAACGTTGGTATATTTAGAAAATACCGAAACATTAGCTTACGATCAATTTGTAAATCCGGATTTGAAAATTCTGAAAGGAAATGTACGTTTCAAACACGACAATGCTTATTTGTATTGCGACAGTGCCTATTTTTACGAAAAAGCCAACTCGCTCGACGCTTTCAGCAATGTACGTATTGTTCAGGGAGATACACTTTTTGTTTTTGGCGATTTTTTGTATTACGATGGCAACCTGAAACTTGCCCGCTTGCGCCAAAATGCAAAGATGGTAAACCGCGAAACCACGCTAACAACCGACAGTTTAAATTTCGACCGCAACACCAACCTCGCTTATTACTATACGGGTGGAAAAATAGTTGACCCCGAAAACACACTTACTTCTGTTTGGGGGCAATACAACACAAGTACAAACGATGCATTGTTTCGTACAAATGTGGTTCTTACAAATCCGAATTATACGATGAATGCCGACACACTGCAATACAATACCAAAACAAATTTTGCAAATATAATAGGTCCCACAAAAATAGTTTATCAGGACGAAACAGATATTTATTCCACCAAAGGCTGGTACAATACAAAAAATGAGCGTATGATGCTGCTCGACCGTTCGCTCGTAAAGCACAAGGATGGTAAAACAATTATTGGCGACACCATATTTTACGATAAAGCAAAAAAATACGGTGAGGCTTTTGTAGATGTGGTGATGACCGATTCAACCGAAAAATCGACACTATCGGGTAATTATGTATATTACAATGAAAATACCGAAGCCGGACTGGCAACCAACAAAGCGTTGTTGGTAGACTGGTCGAGCGAAGATACTCTCTGGCTACACGCCGACACCCTACGCACCTTTAAAGATTCAATTTACAAAGTAGCCAAAGGCTATTTGAACGTTCGTTTGTATCGCAATGACATCCAAGGAGTTTGCGATTCGCTCCTATTCACCGAGCGCGATTCGGTGATAAATATGCATGGCGAGCCGGTGCTTTGGGCGGAAGAAAATCAACTTTCGGGTGAATTTATTCAGGCTTTTACCAAAAATAAAAAAATAGAACGTGTACACATTCAACGCTCAGCAATGGCTATTCAGAAAGTGGACTCGATAAACTTCAACCAACTTTCGGGCAAAGAAATGATAGCCCACATTGACAGCAGCGAGCTCCGGCGGGTACACGTTAACGGAAATGCCGAAACAATTTACTTCCCGATAGACGATGCCGATTCCACAATAATAGGCCTTAATAAGACCGAAAGCAGCTTTGTGGTGATGTATTTGAAAAACAAAAAGGCAGAGCGCATTGTGATGACTTCAGCAACCAGCGGCGTAATGTACCCACTCGGGCAATTAACAGGAGGCGACATTTATTTAAAAAACTTTTTCTGGCTCGAGAAACAACGCCCTACAAGCAGTGCCGATGTGCTTATTGTGCCCGAAAAAGAAATCCGAAACAAAATAGGTGAAAGCTCGCTTATGGGCGTAAACCCTACTGACGAAAAACATGGAAAAAAGAAAGAATCAAACAAGCCAACTTCGAATACTCCATCAGAACAACGAAAAAATACCATTCCCGCAATAAACCAACAACAACAAATAGCGAACTAACCGATTTTGAAACTGTAAAAATAGAAAATTTTTGATGAGAATTTATTTCCATACTAAAAAAAAATCAATTCCTAAAACGTGTATGTTTAAAAAAAATGTATTAATTTTACATTCAAATAAAACAGCAAAAATATGATTTATAAATTTACTGTATTGTCTGATGAGGTTGATAATTTTGTCAGAGTAATTAAAATCGATCCGGAAGCTACATTCTTCGATCTTCACAATGCGGTACTCGACTCGGTGAAATTTGATAAAAATCAAATGACATCATTTTTTATCTGCTCCGACGATTGGGAAAAAGGTCAGGAAATAACGCTTATTGAGATGGATACCGATTCGGAATACGACAATTTGGTGATGGAAGAAACGAAATTGGAAGAACTTATTTCGGACGAAAAGCAAAAATTATTGTACGTATTTGATATGATTTCGGACAGGGCGTTTTTTATTGAACTGACCGACATTATACCCGGAAAATCAGTTTCAAAACCCGAAATCAGTGTTTCGGAGGGCAATGCACCACAGCAAATTTTAGCCGACGAAGCAGTAAGCATTGCTCCCAAATTGAGTTTAGACGAAAATTTTTACGGCGACGAAGATTTTGATATCGATGAGTTAGATGAAGAAGGTTTTGGAGATATGAATTTCGACGATAGTTCACTTTTTAACGACGATAACAAATTGGAATAAATTATCCAGTTACCTCACCCCAACCCTCTCCTTGAGGAGAGGGAGCTAAGGTAT
>DYSC01000002.1:23779-48436 GCA_020726365.1 Porphyromonas sp. | reverse complement strand
AATTATCCAGTTACCTCACCCCAACCCTCTCCTTGAGGAGAGGGAGCTAAGGTATCCCCAACCCTCTCCTTGAGGAGAGGGAGCTAAGGTATGCGGTTATGTATTTATCCTAATATAATATACATCAATTAATTACACTAATTTCACGAATTCATTTCGCGTAATTAGTGTAATTTGTTTCATTCGTAGTTTAATGTCCGATACAAAAGATAAAACTTTAATCGTTTTGCTTGGACCAACAGGTGTTGGAAAGACCGAAATCAGTCTGCAATTAGCTTCGAACTTTGCATGCCCTATTGTTTCGTCGGATTCGCGACAGTTTTACCGCGAACTTAAAATTGGCACCGCCGCTCCTACTCCGTCCGAACTTGCCCGAGCCACACATTATTTTATCGGTTCTCATTCAATTTTCGACACGTACAATGCCGGAGAGTACGAAGCCGATTTAATGCAATTGCTCGAAAAACTGTTTCAGGAAAACGATGTTGTGATGCTTGTAGGTGGTTCCATGATGTATATCGACGCAGTTTGCAATGGTATCGACGACATTCCGACAGTTGACGAAGAAACCCGCAATCGTTGGAAAACAATTTACGAGGAAAATGGTCTTGAATATATTCAAAATGAGCTGAAACGACTCGACCCAGTTCATTATGAGGAAGTTGACCGCATGAATTACAAACGTGTACTACACGCACTCGAAATTTGCAGCATTACAGGTAAACCCTACTCCGACTTTCGCACCGGAAGAATAAAAGAGCGACCATTTAATATCCTGAAAATTGGTTTAAACCGACCTCGACCAGAACTTTACGAACGAATCAATGCCCGTGTACTAAAAATGTTAGAAGATGGATTGATAGATGAGGCAAGACTATTTTTGGAACATCGACATTTAAATACATTAAACACGGTAGGCTACAAAGAGTTATTCGAATACTTTGCCGGCAATTGGTCGCTCGATTTTGCAGTAAATATGATACAACAAAATTCACGCAGGTACGCCAAAAGGCAATTAACATGGTTTAATCGCGACAACGAAATACATTGGTTTCATCCCGAAGAAAAGGAACAAATAATTACTTTTGCAAAAACGCAACTACAAAAATAAGAAACGAATAGTACAAGTCTTATTCCTACGTCTGCTGACGGATTAGGGGGCAGGTATTACAATTATAAACAAATGAAGAAAATCACAAATGCCCCGTTGGTCGATTTAAATACATTCGGAATTGAGGTAAAAACTAAACTACTTATTCATTATCAGACTGAGAATGAACTCATTGAGCTTATTCAATCGGGCATATTACAAAACGAAAAAGTTTTACACATAGGCGGTGGAAGTAATTTACTGTTTCTGAACGACTTTGACGGAATTATGCTTCATTCAGAGCTGAATTTCAGTACAGTAAAAGGTGAAACTGACGAGCATGTATTTATTGAAGCAGGTGCAGGCGTAATTTGGGACGATTTTGTAGCTTATGCCGTAGAAAATGGTTGGGGTGGCATAGAAAACCTATCGCTTATTCCGGGCGAAGTAGGCGCTTCGGCTATACAGAATATTGGTGCTTACGGCGTTGAAGTGTGCGATACCATACAAGAAGTACATGCCATTGATTTAACTTCAGGAGAAAAACGGATTTTCAGCACCAACAAATGCGAATACGATTATCGCGAAAGTATTTTTAAGAAAAGCCTGAAAGGTCAGTTTGCTATAACTTCTGTTTTATTCGTCCTGTCAAAAAATCCAACTTACAAGCTTGATTATCAGCATTTAGAAGAACAAGTGTTGAAAAACGGTGCTTTGTCGCTTCAAAATATCCGTCAAACAATTATCGCAGTTCGCGAAAGCAAACTTCCCGACCCAAAAGTAGCAGGCAATGCAGGTAGTTTTTTTATGAACCCTGTTATCGGTCGTACACAATTTGAAAAATTACAGGCAGATTATCCCGATATGCCTCATTATTTCGTTAGCCCCGAAACTGAAAAAATCCCCGCAGCCTGGCTTATCGACCAATGCGGTTGGAAAGGCAAAACTGTAGGGCGAGCAGGCGTTCACTACAAACAAGCACTGGTTTTGGTAAACCGCGGCGGTGCCTCAGGAACCGAAATTGCACACCTCGCTTCGCTGATACAACAATCGGTAAAAGATAAATTCGGAATAGAATTAACGGCTGAAGTGAATTTTATAAAATAATAAAAACGCTGCAAATTAAGAGTTTGCAGCGTTTTTATTTGTTATTGGAATAATACTTTTATTTTACCAATACATTTTTAATTTCCCAAGTAGCAGAACCAGCAGTAGTACTTGTAAATTTAAATGCAATTCTTACATTTGCTTGCCCTAAAACAGTTGAAAGCGAAATATCACCAGAATTAACAAACGTCCAATCGCTGCCAGATGGCCATGTAGGTATTGTTATTGTAGTCCAGGTTGCAGTTGAAGGCAATCCCGCAGTATAGTCTGTAGAAACCAATAAAACCTGTTCTGTCAACTTATTTGCAGTGAAAAACTTACCTGTATGTTCGAAACTTAACATTGCCGATGATTTGCCTGTAAGATTAATTGCAGGCGATATCAACCAACATTCAGAAGCTTTAGCACTACCACCAATAAATGCACTTGCTTTTATATATTTATTTGTATCCCATTTCCATACAGAAGTTCCACCATCAGGTAGAGTTACATCCTTAATTGTAAATGAGCCCTGACTTACGGCAAAAGTTTCGCTAAAAATAGCATTTGAATTATCAACTGGCTCCAATCCTGTGTTAGTTTCTACAAACCAATAACCAACAGTATTTTTTAAACCAGGATATGTATTGTATTTCATAATATCACCATATAGCAATATCAATTTACCAAAATTAGCTGGTGTTGTTTTTAATCCTAAAGCAGTACGAACGGCTCCCGAAGGAAGCTGTACTGAAACCATTTTTGATTTATCAGTTTCAGAAGCTTTTTCGGCAATCATTACATTTACATCGTCGGTAAAGGGTGCTACTGCTTCTACAACAGCAGGATTAAGTGTGCTATTATAATAACCAACGATATATCCTTTAATCCAAACTGCCGTTTTAACAGCCTCAGTGGTACTTTGTGGGTTTAATGCTATAACCTCAGTAACTGTATAAGGTTTTGCTTTAGTACCATCACCAATTTCAACTTTTGGTTCCGGTTCCGGTTCCGGTTCATTTACATTGCTACAGGCTGCCAAAGCTACAATAGCAGCAAAAAACATTACTTTAAAAAAATTTGTTTTGTTCATAATTGTCTATTTTTATTTATTTAGAATATTTATCTTGTATAATTTATCGAGCTTAAATAACCATTAAATCCTGTTCCTAAATCGCCCAAAGTTTGGAGCGTTAACTGATAGTTACCGGTACTAGCTTCTTTATCCTTATACCAACTTACAAGTACAGTAATAGCTCCTTTATAAGTTGAAGCAGGAAGCGGTTTTTGTGCAAATTTAGCAAATTCGCTTGTTGCTACAACAATACTACCTGTACCATCCTGAATTTCGCGCGATTGAGGAAAGCCAATTCCATTCGTGCCTGGTGCAAAAATCTTTTCATTTGCCGGTAATGTTACTGGCATCCCATAATCGTAGCCCTTACCTGTAAAATAAGCATTTTTTATGCAAACTAATTTATAATGCATTGTATCACGATTAGCTAACTGAATTTCAGCAATTGTCATGGTATCAGCAACCACAGCACTTGGTTCGGCACTGCCATAAGCTATTATTTGCTGACGGGCAATAGGCATCGGAATTGCCCCCGGCGAAAGTCGGTCATCTTTCGGGCGTTTATAATAAATTCCAACTTGCGGACTATCGCCGTATTTGCCAATGCAAAGATTATTCATAACTACCGAAACACGCTGACCAATAGGATACAAGGCCGATATGCCGGAAGCATCGATCGACACGCGAATTGCTCTGCCATTAGGCGTTTCTTCCTGAATAGCAATATATTTGTATACATTTCCTTCAATATCTGTACTTGTTACAATTCCGTTAATTACAAGTTGAGTGGAAGATGTAATACGGTCGGCAGAGAAAAGCTGCGCAGAGGTCATGTAAGTTGTCATTAAGTCGGCAACAGTAGTAGTCGATGGAATTTTCTCGCCTTTGGTCATTTCTAATGGCTCAAAATTGGTTTGTGTACAACCTACAAAACCAAAAAATACAAGTATTAAAAGTGCAATATTATTAAATATCTTCATTTTTCTTATTTTTAAAAAGTTTAGAATTTATACCCTACGTGAAAAAACAAATTGACGCCCCATGCATAATAATATTTGTTGGTATACCAATCGCCAGCTTTCGGATTTATCGCGTCACTGCTTATTGGCATACGTGCCTGTTGATAACCTCCCGTTACCATTTCAGTATTATTCAACAAATTGCTTACGCTCAAATTAAAATTCAGTGAATTTCTGTTTTTTAAATAAATAAGTTTACCTACAGATGCATCCAACATAAAACCAGCTTGAAGTTTTTCTTGTTTACCTAATTTGTCGTAAAGAGCTGGAAATCCTTTTAGTTTTGATTGATTATTTTCCGTAAAACGGTTTGGAGCAAAATCCAAATAGTTATTATCGTAGTAATTGAGTGTAATATCGGCAAACCAAAGGTTATTAAAAAAATCGACCGTTACATTGGCTGCCAATTGTGGACCTGAATTGATTTTTAAATCTTTTGTAAGTACCTTTTCGGGAATATCATCCACAGCTCCGTTTTCATAACTTTTTATACCGTCAGCATTATTGGTATAGCGATAATCGGCATACGTTCCGGCTCCCGAAACCGAAAACATTGAATTTATTGGAATAGACACACCTAACTCGACACCCTGATACAATTTATTAACGCCACTCAGCAAGTGATTAATAAAAGTTCTATATTCGTCGTCATAGTATCCTAATTTTTCAACCGCATCGTTCACTGTTGTACGAAAACCGCTTAATCGTCCACGAATTATTTTATAATTAAAGGCATAAGTCAAATCGTACGAAAGAATTTTTTCGCTGGTTAAGTTTTTCACCAACACATCTTTAATACGTTCGGACACATAAGCATCCTGAACTAACGGAGCTCTTGTTTCGGCAATAAGATTTACAAGCAGTTGACTTTTTGGATTTATACTATACGTAAAACCTGCTTTTGCAGAAGGGTCGGTAAAATACCATGTGGTACTTTTGCCCAACGAATTTACGTTCTGATTTTTTATTTCGCGCAAAAACCATGCACGCCCATTTTCCATGTGTCCGTAACGGTAAAACTGCGTGTAAGTTGTTTTTACTCCTGCATAAACACTTAAATCCGAAATTTTCCATTCCGCTTGCGCAAAAGCATTGGCAGTGAGCACATTCATATCGTAATTATATCGTATAATATCGTCTTTGTGTGCTCTCCTGTTGGGATTATTTATATCATTCTGAATAAAATTGCTTTTATCGCTTGCCGTAAGATTCGTAAAATTATCAGTTGTATTGGCATCTCTATCGGCATACGTATCGATATCAATATACTGATTTGCACTCAACATGTCGTCGATTGTTACATAATGCATAGCTTTCGATGTACGAGCCCCTACCCCAGCTGTAAGTTTCAGATTTTTAGATAATTGATTTAAATAAGTGGAATTCAGAATTCCTTCCATCAAGTCATTATGGCGACGTTCCAAAATATAACGCGCCTGACCATTAGGATTATCCATGTTGTTTTGTAAATTTGAATTATATATTTCGTCCCATTTAGTTTGACGTGTGTATTCGTCTGTTTTCCACAAATTAGTCAATTCTGTTTTTGCAGTTGGATCGTCGGCAACAAAACTTGGCATATTGCGGTAATAATCGGCACCGGGATTTAAACCATCGTACGAAAAAGCCGAATTGCTATACATGCTGTAATGAAATGCCACACCGGTGCGCAAGCTTTGCGTATCGCTTATTTTCCAATCGTGCGAAAGAATGGTAGTAGGGTCAAATGCTTTTACTATGCGCGAATTTCGGATTTTACCATCGTGATAGCCCCAGTAAGGATTATAATATACCGAACCGCCCACTAAGTCGTAGGTTTCTCGGGTTATTGCCGACTGACTTGCGCGGCGAGTAGGCGCTCCAAAAGCAGTAATTGAAATGCTGTGATTTTCGTTTACTTTTTTCTCGGCTGCCAAAAACAAACCACCCGAATTATAAAAATTTCCGTCAACATTACTTTTCAAAATACCATCGCTGTTAGCCCATCTCACTACACCCGAAACGGCAAAAGCCCAACCATTATTCATAATTCCCGTTCCGTAAGTGTATTGTCCACGCACTTTATACGACCGATTAGAAAAAGCTACATTGGCATTCGAACTCGCAGCGTAGGTACTTGCTTTTGCCGAAACGTTCGAATTTAATCCCAAATTTCCAAAAGCAAACGAATTTGGCGAAGAGCCATAAGTCAAATCTTTATTCCTAAATGCATTGTTCAAGCCTCCCAACGATGAATAATTGAATCCACCACGTTCGGCATCAATAAAATGTACACCATTTATATAAGTCGATTCGTATTTGTTTTCGTAACCGCGAGTGCGGAATCGCATGGCGCTGAACGAATAACTTGTTTGCGACAGATAAACATCACTTTTCGAAAAAAACGAACCGGCATTACTTTGATTTCCTCCTTCGTCTTCCAATTCATTTTCAGTCAGTTGCAGTACCAACGCCTGCTTAATTTCCTGCTGAGTATCAGCCACAAGTAGTATTTCACCTACATCAGTAGTAGTTTCTTTTTTAATATTTACCAATTTTATTTGCGAAAAATAACCCTGTAACGAAAAACTCACTTCTTCGTCACCGACTTCGAGAAAGCTTAGTGTAAATTCACCGGCGGCGTTGGTTTGCGACGATAGGTTCTGTTGCATTAATGTTACAGTAACGCCCTGAATTGGAATTTCTGTGCCTGCTGCCTTTACTACGCCTTTGAGCTTTGTTTGTGCATTTGCAGCTATTGCAGACACTACAAACACAATTATTAACAATAAAAATTTCCTCATACTTTGTTTTTTTATTTTTTTTAAAATCCCTTATTATGGCAAAGGGCAACAAAAGTACGATTTTTTTCGACATTTTGTATAAATATCAAAAAAAAATATATGTCATTACTGTGAAATATTTTTTATAGTTTTTAAAATGTTGATGCTGTAGGTTTAAGCACATTTTTTTGTACTTTTGCAGACTGAAAAAAAGATATACAAACAACTAACTATATGTTCGAATCATTAAGTGAACGGCTCGAAAGGTCGTTTAAAATTCTGAAAGGTGAAGGCCAGATCACCGAAATAAACGTTGCCGAAACACTGAAAGACGTGCGTAAAGCATTGTTGGATGCCGACGTTAATTTTAAAATTGCCAAAACATTTACCGATACTGTTAAAGAAAAAGCGTTGGGTCAGAATGTATTAACATCGTTGAAACCAAACCAGTTGATGGTAAAAATTGTACACGACGAGTTAGCCGAACTTATGGGCGGACAGAGCGTGGACATCAACATGAAAGGCAATCCGACCATTATATTAATGTCGGGGTTACAAGGCTCGGGTAAAACTACTTTTTCGGGTAAATTAGCCAACCTTCTTAAAAACAAACGTGGCAAACGTCCCCTACTTGTTGCGTGCGACGTGTATCGCCCTGCCGCTATCGAACAGCTCAAAGTGCTCGGTGCACAATTAGATGTGCCTGTATATTCGGATTTAGAAAGCAAAAATCCAGTGGCTATTGCCGAAGCTGCTATTAAATATGCCAAACTGCACAACAACGATGTAGTTATTGTGGATACTGCCGGTCGCTTGGCGGTGGACGAAGTGATGATGAACGAAATTGCGGCTATAAAAAAAGCATTGCAACCGCATGAAATTCTGTTCGTTGTCGACTCTATGACCGGACAGGATGCCGTAAATACAGCCAAAGAATTTAACGACCGATTGAATTTCGATGGTGTTATCCTTACCAAACTCGATGGTGATACACGTGGTGGAGCTGCGCTTTCTATCCGCTCGGTAGTTGATAAACCAATTAAGTTTGTTGGTACAGGCGAAAAAATGGATGCACTCGATGTATTCTACCCCGAACGTATGGCCGACCGTATCCTCGGAATGGGCGATATTGTTTCGCTGGTGGAACGTGCTCAGGAGCAATACGACGAAGAAGAAGCACGCCGCCTGACCAAGAAAATTGCCAAAAACCAATTTGATTTCAATGATTTTCTTTCGCAAATTGCCCAAATAAAAAAAATGGGTAATATCAAGGATTTGGCTGCTATGATTCCGGGAATGGGTAAAGCATTGAAAGATGTGGATATTGACGATAACGCTTTTAAAGGCATTGAAGCTATTATTCACTCCATGACTCCAAAAGAGCGTGAAAATCCGGGAATCTTAAACGGAAGTCGCAAAAGCCGTATTGCCAATGGTAGCGGAACAACGATTGTGGAAGTAAATCGCTTGCTGAAACAATTTGAGCAAACAAGCAAAATGATGCGCATGGCGACTATGCAGAATGGAAAACTTAAAATGGGAAAAAGAAGATAATGTATAAAATAATCGACGGTAAAGCTATTTCGGAACAGGTAAAAGCCGAAATTGCAGAAGAAGTAAAAGCTATTGTAGCAACCGGAAAACGTGCTCCGCATTTGGCAGTAATTATTGTTGGTCACGATGGTGGCAGCGAAACGTATGTGGCTCACAAGGTAAAATCGTGCGAACAGGTAGGGTTTACTTCAACCAAAATAACGTTTGAAGACACGGTAACCGAAGCCGAATTGTTGACAAAAATTGACGAACTGAACAAGGATACCGAATTGGATGGTTTTATCGTTCAGCTTCCATTGCCAAAACACATTTCGGAGCAAAAAGTGATTGAAGCTATCGACTACCGCAAAGATGTGGATGGATTTCACCCTGTGAATGTGGGTCGTATGTCCATTGGTTTGCCTTGTTATGTTTCGGCTACGCCAAGCGGGATTATCGAACTTCTGAAACGCTACGAGATACCAACAGCAGGCAAAAACTGCGTTGTTATTGGTCGCAGTAATATTGTGGGCAAGCCCATTGCTTCGCTTATGATGCAAAAAGGTTATCCGGGTGATGCCACGGTTACCGTTTGCCACAGTCGCACCAAAAATTTGAAAGAAATTTGCCTGCAAGCCGACATTATTATTGCCGCACTCGGTCAACCCGAATTTCTGACTGCCGATATGGTGAAAGAAGGCGCAGCCATTATCGATGTGGGCACCACACGCGTACCTTCGGATACTACCAAAAGCGGCTTCCGCCTGAGTGGCGATGTAAAATTCGACGAAGTAGCGCCTAAATGTTCGTACATCACGCCCGTTCCTGGTGGCGTTGGACCTATGACGATTGTTTCGTTGTTGAAAAACACGCTTTTAGCAGCAAAAGGAATTTATTAGTTTGCAGTGAATTCTACTGCAAACTAAAAACTGCAAACTGCAAACTTGTATTTCGATACTGCAAACTAAATAAAAATGTCTTTATTCTACGTCCCCAATCTATCCGCTGCCTGTATTCTTCCCGACGAAGAATCGCTGCATGCCGTGAAAGTGCTTCGCCTGAAAACGGGCGACAGCATTCAGATTGTGGACGGAAAAGGCGGATTTTTCAATGCCCGTATCACCACGCCACATCACAAACACTGTGCGTTCGAAATTACCGAAACATTGGTCGATGCCAGTAAGCGCAACTATCATCTTCATATTGCCATAGCTCCCACCAAAAATATCGACCGATTGGAATGGTTTATCGAAAAAGCCACCGAAATTGGCATCGACGAAATTACGCCACTTATCTGTCAGCATTCCGAACGCAAAATAGTGAAAGAAGAACGATTGGAAAAAATAATTGTTTCCGCAGCCAAACAGTCGCTCAGAGCCAAATTCCCTACGCTCAATCCAACTTGTACTTTCAACGAATTTATCCGCACGTATAACGCCGAACAACAATTTATTGCGCATTGTTACACCAACGAAAAAGCGCTTTTGAAATCCGAAATCAAACACGCAAAATCGGTCATTATTCTGATAGGACCCGAAGGCGATTTCAGCCCCGAAGAAGTCAGCACAGCCATCAAAAACGGCTACCAACCCGTTTCGTTGGGCGATAGCCGTCTTCGTACCGAAACAGCCGGCGTTGTTGCTTGCTGCACGGTTGCTTTTTGCAATTAAAGCATCTTCCATACTTGTAAGAAATCTGCCAAAGAATTTGCAACAAAAACATCATAACATCGTTTTATTTAGTGAGAAATACCTAATCTGTAGTTGTGTTGAAACAGTTTGGAACAAAAATTGTATCTTTGTGCTATCGAAAATAAAATGCTTATGAATTTTGCAACATTCTTTAAAAACTGTCCGCATTGCGGTTCCGATAATTTTATAGTAAACAACGAAAAATCGAAGAAATGCATGGCGTGTGGATTTGCTTTTTATATGAATGCTTCGGCTGCTGTGGCTGCTTTTATTACCAACGACGAAGGCAAATTATTGGTTTGCAAGCGCGCCAAAGAACCGGCTAAAGGCACTCTCGACTTGCCCGGTGGCTTTGTTGATAACAACGAAACAGCAGAACAAGCTGTTTCACGCGAATTGAAAGAAGAACTCGATGCGGAAACAACCGAAGTAAAATATTTATTTTCGCTCCCGAATAATTATTTGTACAGTGGGCTTACAATTCCTACCCTGGATTTGTTTTTCGAATGCAAACTGAAAAATTACGAACAACTGAAAGCTGCCGACGATGTTGCCGATTTTGAATTTATTGCTAAAAACGAACTATATCCGGAAAAATTTGGTTTGGATTCTATAAAAAAGGCAATAAGGCAGTTTGCAGTAAACAGTTTATAGTTTATACTGAAGAAATTTTAATTATATCGCATTTATCTAATATCAATTTCAGAATGAAAAAAATAATAGTCTTAAGTTTATTATGTTGCTTTATGGCAGCTACTTTACCCGCACAGGAAACAATGGTTTATACCAATAACGATGTGCAATTTAATCAGGGCAAGGAACTTTTTAATCAACGTAAATATGCTGCTTCGTACCGAAACTTTGAATCGTTTCTGAAAAAAACGCCGCAGGTGAACGCCGGACAGGTGCAGGAAGCTGAATATTACATTGCCGCCAATGCATTTTATCTAAAACAGAAAGATGCTGCGGAACAAATGCGCCTGTACCTTACCCGCCATCCCTACACGCCATTTTCGGATATGGCTAATTTTATGTTGGGATTAATGGATTTTCAGGCTAAAAAATATGCCAATGCGTTGAAGTATTTTAATATGGTAAACGACAAGCGATTAGGAAAATACGAACGCGTGGAATACCTTTTCAGCAAAGGTTTTGCAAACTTGCAGGTGAAAAATTATAAAGAGGCACTCGTAATTTTCAGGGAATTGAAAGCAATGGACACGCGCTACAATTTGGCTGCCACCTACTATTATGCCTACACCGAATATACGCTTGGGAATTATGCGGTAGCCCTGCCCGAATTTTTGAAATTGGAGGACAATCCGAAATACAAAAATATTGTACCGTATTATATTATACAAATTTATTACGCTCAGAAGGATTTTGACAAGCTCAACGAGCGCACCAATTTGCTGCTAAAAAACAATCCGGACAACCCCAACAATGCTGAAATTTACCGCATTATGGGCGAAATTGCTTACAGTAAAAAGGATTATGCTAAAACCATTTCGTATCTAAAAAAATACGAAAAGTTATCGGCACAGGATTTGCGTAGCGATTTATACATTCTTGGTCTTTCGCTTTACAACACAGAAGACTACAAAGGAGCAATTACTTACCTCTCGAAAGCAACTACCGATAAGGACGAAATGACCGAAAATGCTTATTTACACATAGGAAATGCGAACATTATATTAGGCAATAAAGTAAATGCCCGATTAGCTTTCGAAGCGGCTCTGCGAACGAAATTCAGTCCAACAGTACGCGAAGAGGCAATGTTTAACTACGCACTTACCACCTACGAAACTACCTCGGCTTTTGGCGAATCGATTACGGCTTTCGAGCAGTTTCTGAATGAATTTCCGAACTCAAAATACACCGACAAAGCTCAAAATTACTTGGCGACGGTTTATTTTACATCCAAAAATTACGAAACGGCTTATCAATCCATTCAAAAAATCAGAAATCCGAATGCTAAAATTTTAGAAGCCAAACAATATATTTTATACCAAATTGGAACCGAAGCTTTTACGCAGCAGAACAACGAAAAAGCAATCGACAATTTCACACTTTCGTTGCAGAGCTCATCGAATGGAAAGTATTCGGCCGAGAGTTTGTACTGGCGTTCCGAAGCCTACTTCCGCAACGGACAGCCCGACAAAAGTATAGCCGACCTGAACGCGTTTTTTGCCAACAACTATTCGCGCTCAAGTGTAAATCTGAAAAATGCCAATTACAGCATGGGATATGCCCATTTTTCGCGCAAAAATTATAGCGAAGCACTTAACTGGTTTTTGAAATATGTGGATATGGAAAAAAGCACCAATGCCACGACTTATACCGATGCCATTAACCGCATTGGCGACTGCTACTTCAATGCCCGCAACTTTAGCGAAGCCGAAACGTATTATTCAAAAGCAGCCTCACTTAGTCCGAACACGGGTGATTACGCTTTGTTTCAGAGTGCTTATGTTGCCGGTTTACAAAAAAACTATACCGCTAAAATCAGCCGACTCGAAAGTTTATTGAAAACTTATCCGAAATCGGAATATGCCGACGAATCGCTTTACGAAATTGGCCGCTCGTACCTGATGCTCGAAAACGATGCGAAAGCCATTGCTGCTTTCAAACAACTTACGAGCAATTATCCGGCATCAGCTTCGGCACGTAAAGGCGCATTGGAAATAGGCATGATTTATTTCAATGCCAACAATTTCGACGAAGCCATTACAGCCTACAAAAAAGTAATTACGCTTTATCCAAGTTCCGAAGAAGCTCAAACAGCCTTAGAAAGTCTTGAGTCCGTGTATATTGAGAAAAACGATGTGGCTTCGTACTTAGCATATACCAAAACACTTGGATTAAAAATATCAAACAGCACCGCTTCGCGCGAAGATTCCATTTCGTATATTGCTGCCGAAAAGCAGTATATGAATGCCAATTATACGCAGGCAATTACCGGTTTCCGTTCGTACATGAGCAGTTATTGTGCCGGTGGACGCTATTGCACGAATGCGCAATACTACCTTGCCGACAGCTATTACCGAACCAATGATAAAGAAAAAGCATTATCGGCATATCAGACCTTAGCGGTTATTCATGGCAACCAATACATTCAGGAGGCTTATACGCGTTGCGCCGAAATTACCTACGACAAAAAAGATTATGCTGCTTCGCTGCAATACTTCAAACAGCTGCAATTGGTAGCGCAAACCACCGAAAAACGAAATGTTGCCCGATTGGGAATACTTCGTTGCAGTTATTACCTGAACGACCACACGACAACTGTAAATATAGCAGGTGAAATAATTGCCGATGCCAAATCGGATGCCGATGTTAAAGCCGAAGCGCGCTACAACAGAGCCAAGGCATATATTGCTCAAAATCAAACTGTAGCTGCCATTACCGATTTAAAATTATTGGCAACAGACACCCGAACATCAAATGGTGCCGAATCCAAATATTTATTGGCAAATATCTATTTCGAACAAAACAGTTTGAAAGAAGCCGAAAACGAAATTATGGATTTTGCAAAAAAAAATACTCCGCATCAGTTTTGGTTAGCGCGTAGTTTTGTGTTGCTTTCGGATATTTATATTAAACAAAATAATGACTTTCAGGCAAAACAATATTTATTAAGTTTGCAAAAAAACTATACCACAGCTGACGAAATTCAGGGAATGATAACCGAACGGTTGAATGGAATAGCAGAACGTGAGGGGCAGAACACAACTAATAATTGATAATATAGCCCCAAGCCCCTAAAGGGGATGTGAGTTAGTACCGAATGGTCTATTTTCTGAAAGCCCCTTTAGGGGTTTGGGGCAGAATAACTTCTAATTTCTAACTTCTAATTTAAAAAAAATGAATATCAAATCCAAAATAATAGCTGCATTTACTTTGTTTGCAATTTCGGTTTCGGCGCAGGATGTTGACCGAAATGTAACCGTCGAACGCGAATACAAACCGCTTATTCAGGATGCAGGTAAAATAACCTCGGTACCTACTGTTACAGAAGCTAATGTTCAAAAATCGACGCCAAACTACAACGATATTAATCTGCCTCTTGAGGTAGGGCAAAGTATTCAAACGCTGAGTGCGGCTGATTTGGAACTCGAAAAACGTAAAAATCCGAATCAGGGTTTTGTTCGTATCGGTGCTGGCAATTATTTGAATAATATGCTCGATTTTGCACTGCCTGTTATCAATCGTGGCGACATGCGTCTCGACCTGAAAGCCAACCATTTGGCTACCTTTGACGATAAAACACATTCCACTTCGAATGCTTCACTCATTTTTAATAACTACTATGGTAAAATGGAAATGCTTGCTGGTATAAATGCTGGTTATGAGTATTTCAAATATTATGGTGAAAATTATAATGCTTCTGGTACTGTTGCTGATTTAAAAACATTTACAACATCTACTTCTGATTTATATACCGAACAAAACTTAGTTCGCATTAGCCGGAATGCACAAAGTGTAACCTTAGATAATTTAATAAATGCTGCCGGAAATGATAAATTGTGGCGTTTTAACGCATATCTGGGGGCTAAATCGGCTCCGGCCAAAACCGGTTTGCGCTACGAAGCAGTGGTAAATTACAACAAATTCAGTTCGCGCAACGGACTTACGGAAGATATTATTCATACAAAAACAGGTTTTAATAATGTGAATGGAAAAAACCGCATTGGTGTGGACGTAGAACTGCAAAACATGTTTTACAAATCAAATCTTACCTCGTTTGTCATAAATGTGTGGGATGCTTACTCAGTATTAAGCATGAATCCGTATTACAGTTTCGAACGCGAAAATTGGAATGTACGTTTAGGTGTAAAAACGTCGTTTTCGTTTGTTTACGGTCGTCCATTTAGTCCTTCGCCTGATATTTTTGCCGAATGGAAAGCCGTACCTAATTGGTTGGCATTTTATGGCGGCGTAGGTGGCGACTACAAAGTAAACACTTTGGATGTGGCTATGACCGAAAACCGTTTTCTATTTTCCGACCTGCGTATTCAGGATACTTACACACCCGTAAATGCCTATTTTGGTGTAAAAATAAAACCGGTTTATAATTTATTGCTTGATGCTTATATCAGTTACAAATACATTGATAATCAGTATTTTTACATAAACAAAGATTACAATACAGCAACACCTGCATCACCTGATGAAAGCACCATTTACACCAATAAGTTTAACGCCATTTACAGCAGTGCAACGCTTACTAACATAGGGTTCAGAGCCAATTATAATATCCGCAACAGCCTGAATGTACAGCTCAAAGGAGTTTATAACGGTTGGAAAACATTCGATATTCCCGTGGCATGGCAAAAACCAAAATTCGAAGCTGATTTAACTGGCGAAGTACGCATTTCGCGTAATATGCATGTAAATGGCAGTCTGTTTTTCAAAGGCGAACGTCAGGCTAAATTAGGTACTATAATCATGACTATGAAACCGGTAACAGATGTAAATTTAGGCACTTCGTACACTTATCTGAATTGGTTCACCATATTTGCCAAAGTAAACAATCTGCTCAACTCGAACTATCAGGAGTTTTATGGTTACGAAGTGCAGGGAATGAATGTTATGGTCGGTGCAGCATTTTCGTTTTAGAAAATAATTGAACTGCAAGTATTTTTCATTAGTAATCTTCTTTAAATGAAAACGAAGTCCAAGAATTTGCACAAGAATAGAAAAAAACTATTTTTGTAGTAATAAGAACAGTTTTTCCATGATTTCAAAAAACCAAATAAAAAACATAACCGCTTTGTCACACAAAAAAATGCGCGACGAGCAGGGACTGTTTGTAGCAGAAGGAGCAAAGTTGATAAACGATTTACAAACGGCTTTTAAGCTTAAAGAATGCTTTGCGACGACTGAATGGTTGCATGAGAACAAGGACAGCCCTTTGAAAAACGTTCAGGAAATCAGTTCCGATGAGCTAAAAAAAATATCCAATCAGAAATCACCTCAGGGCATATTAGCCGTATTTGAAAAGCCAACTTATAGTTTATCGAACCACATACACAGCGAATTGTGCTTAGCCCTCGACGATATTCAAGACCCTGGAAATTTGGGCACCATTATTCGTATTGCCGATTGGTTTGGAATACATAACGTGATTTGCTCACCATTTTCGGCTGATGCATTCGCACCAAAAACAGTGCAATCTACCATGGGTGCATTAGCTCGAGTAAAAGTTCATTATACTGATTTAGAAAAATATATCCACCAACTTCCTGTCGACTATCCTATTTATGGAACATTTATGGAAGGCGAAAATATATATACAGAACAATTAACTGATTATGGTTTAATTGTAATGGGAAATGAAGGAAATGGTATCTCCGACAGTATTTCGGCATTGGTTAACCGCCGCATTACCATCCCCAACTATCCAAAAAACGAAGCCACATCCGAATCGTTGAATGTGGCTGTGGCTACTTCTATTGTATGTGCCGAATTTCGTCGCCGATTAGTTGAATAAGTCGTTCAAGCGCTTTGCGAGCTGAATACCGGCACTGTAAAGCATTTCGTTGTTGCGACCTGCAAATTTGTAGATGTATTTGTAGTTATTCTTATCGTCGACCCCGTAGGTATAAATTTCGGTGCGCAATTGATAAACTTTATAAACCGATTGCAACAGACTTTCAGCCTGTTTTTTTGCTTTCATTTTTTCAAAACTATCCTGCAAAAACCGACTGAATTCGGAGTACGACATTTTTTGCCCTTCGGTAATTCGCCCATCCCACACGGCATGTAAGTTTGTGGAAGTTCCAAACCATTGCACTTTTATTTTATTTGCCCCCAAATCTTCGGCACGACCCAAATGCATGGGTTGATGCAAATCAGCCATAAAATGCACCAAAAACTTCAACGCTTCGGCATCATTTTTATCTTTTTTCAGGCGTTGTGTCATTTGCTCTATGGCAAAAAATAAATGTTCTCCTTCGGCTGTCGGGTTCTTAAAAAGCACATCAAGTTGCTCCATCGTCAAACTATCTTTTAAGTTTTGATAATGCCATACGTAACTGTAATCGTATTGCTTATCGCTCCGAACTTCATCAGCCCATACCGATGCATAAATAATTCCGTGTTTACCAAGCACTTTGTCGCATTGTTTTTTGGCTTTTGCAGTGAGATTATTATACGCAATATCGGCAATAATACGATGACCCACAGCATCGTAAGCCACTGCCGAAAACGAAAAAATGCTTATAAGAATAAGTAAAAATCCTTTTTTGAAATTCATAATTTTCTGATTATTTAAAATTTATTTTCTTCACTTTAAAACCCATTGCAAGTAGTATTTCGGCAATTTTTACCCTGAAATCGCCTTGAACTAATATTTCTCCATCGCGAGACGATCCACCTGCCCCACACTTCACTTTTAGCACTTTAGCTAATTCTTTCAGTTCATCGTCGGAACCCTGAAACTCGGTTACAAGCGTAGCAGGTTTGCCGTTTCGTTTGTCCAACTCTACCCGCAAAGGTTCTTTTTGTTTTTTGTTCGTTTCGGGCACTTTAGGCTCCGGCAATTCCTCACCTTCAGGCAATTCGGCTTTTAAACCGCTTAATTTATCTCTCCAATCCATAAAATCAATTCATAATTTATAATGCACAATTCATAATTAAAAATCATTCGACATATTCAGTCTTTATTCAAATTATTTTCAGATGTTTTTAATATTGCTGTTAATATCTTGATAAGCTCAACACAATCAGTATTCATACTTTAATATTGATTTTGTTCAATATAATCTGTCTCAACAAGCAATTCCAACCAATATTCACTTTCACTTGCTTCTTTTAGAGCGATATTCATTTTTGCTCTGAAATCTTTTGTGCTTTGTCATCTTACACCTTCTTTTACATTAGCACCTATACTTGTATCACTTCGGAGTAGCTGTTTCGATAACACAAATTCATTCCGCTTTTGTAAATATTGATATAACCGAATAACCCTTATCGCAAAAGCCTTACTTTTATCAAGAACTAAATTCCCACTTTCTTTCATATAATAGGTCTTAATTATGAATTATGAATTAACTTAAAAAACTCCCAAATAATTATACCACTTGTAACGCTTACGTTTAGCGAATGTTTGGTTCCGTATTGCGGAATTTCGATACAGCCATCACATTGGTCAACGACGGATTGCTGCACGCCTTTTACTTCATTTCCGAGGATTACTGCGTATTTATTTTCTTTATTTAACTCCAATTCGGGCAAAAGCGTGCTCCCAACTGCCTGTTCAATGGCAAAAACGGTGTAACCAGCCTTTTTTAGTTGATTGACAGCAATATGTGTATCTTCAAAATACTGCCAGTCTACTGTATTCTCTGCTCCCAAGGCTGTTTTGTGAATTTCGGCATGTGGTGGCGTGCTTGTTATTCCGCACAAATAAACAACCTCAATCAAAAAAGCATCACCTGTTCGAAAAACTGAACCCACATTGTGCAAACTGCGCACATTATCGAGCACCACCACCAAAGGCAATTTCGAAGTCGCTTTAAATTCTTCCGGCGACAACCGGTTCATTTCTGTTATTTTGAGTTTTTTCATTCTTGCTTTTATGCGTTATCCATTCGGTGAAATTTGAATTTAACTAAAACTCATGAGACCCCTTAGGTGAAACCCAAATTTTATTTAATAATCAACGTAATAGCCATTTCAATAATTGTATCGTAGCCATTTTCGGTATCCGAAGTTTTTAAATCCACTTTTACATCAGGGGCAATGCCCCATTCGATATGTTGCATGGAAGCATCGAACATGGGGCTCGACGAAAAACGAACCATCCAACCGTTTGGCAACTCACTCGAAATGGGTAATCCGCCTCCCCCACCTGTGCTATCGCCAACAATTACAGCATTTGGCACAAGTTTCATACGACTAACAAAAGAATTTGTAGCACTGTACGACATACGATTAGAGAGTACCGCCACAGGGCGCTGCCATTTAATATTTTTATGCGTGGGCGTTTTTATGGCTACCGGCTCCGAAAAATCGGAATGTCCGTTACCGGTTTTATGTTGCATGTAACCCGTAACTGTTTCAGCGGTAAAAAAATAGGAAGCAAACTGTTCCGACAAGTCTAAATAACCACCGCCATTGTTACGTACATCGACAATAAGTGCCTCACAATCTTTAAAATATGAAAAAATATAGCTAATATTAGTATCCGAAAACCGATCCGAAAAATCACCATAATAGATATATCCTACTTTGTTATTAAAAATTTTAGCATAACGCATTCCTCCTACAGTCAGATAATCAAAGCCAAGATAGTTATTATTATAAATTAAATTATTGTTAAAATTAGAAGGGTAATCAGTAAACCATTTCCAATATCGACTGCGATTAAAATTAGAATATAAATTAACATGACCATCTTTCAATTCACCCAGCATTTCGCCAAATAAATCGAACAACTCAAAATCGGTCATCGAAGTATCCATGCGAGTTTCGTAAACAGTATGCACCGAATCCCAATTGATGTTTTTATAATCGAGGTAGCAATAGCGTGTATCCATAATTTTCCAAAGTGCTTCGAAATTCCCCTTATGATTATCGGGCTGTTGCGTAGGTTCATCGATACAACTGCTTAATGAGAATAAGACTGTAAAAATTATCAAAAAAATTTTCATCATCGGATACACTATTAGCAAGTAATATTATTGTTCTATTTGTCGCTTCAAAAATACAAATAAAATCTGAAAATAGGAGTATTTGTTTGTCTCGTCTCTAAAAGTATTATTGTACCTTTGTAACGCATAAAAAAACGAGCACAAAATTAACATATTTGCAGAGTTAATTCTTAAAAACAAAAAAAGAAGCACTGAAAAGCACTTCCTTTTTTGAATAATGGGTGGAAAACGGGGCTCGAACCCGCGACCTTCGGAACCACAATCCGACGCTCTAACCAACTGAGCTATAACCACCATGTTTTGCGGTGCAAAGATAACACAGTTTGTGGTTTTGTGCAATAGTTTTTAATAAAACTGTAATACTTTTTATAATTATCAGATTTTCAAAATTATAACATAACTTATAATGGATTTTTACATGGCTAATGAGCAATTAGATGCTCAAATTTTAAAAATTAAGCAAAAAATACAGCTTTCGATGAACGGCGTTACAACGGATTCGATGACCAATAAAGGCGTTATTTACAAACTTAATTATGGCGTTGAATTACCTGTTTTGCGCGAAATGGCCAAATCGTTCACACCATCTCCCGACTTGGCACAGCGACTTTGGCTTATCGGCTGGCGCGAAACATTAATCCTTTCGGTTTTTTTGCAACCTATTGAAGATTTCACTGCCAAACAAGCGATAGAACGAATTATTGCGGCTCCTCAAAAAGAAATTATCGACGTACTTTGTTTGTATCTTCTGAGCAAAACCGAATTTGCTCCTGCATTGTGTATGGATTTACTAAATAATGAAAATGAAAATTGTCGCCTTGGAGGTTTTATGTTGGCTTCAAGAATTTACAATCAATTGTCAGAATGGCAAATAGAACAAATTATTGATAAATCGGTAACGTATTCTGAAACCGACAATTATCAACGCTACAAATCGATTGGCATTTGTTTAGGACGGCTTTGCCGAACAAGTAAAGAGAATGCTAACAAAATTACAGGGATTGTTAAAAACTTTCGACAGAGTAAAATACCCTCGCAACGTGCTATAGCAGACGAAGTGAAACAAGAATTGGATTTTTTGCTAAATTTATAAGAAAAATAGCCCAAAAATTTGTATTTTTGCAAGCCATTGGCTTTAAAATAATTTGAATGGTAAAAGATGATTTTTCTTACGAATCCGTAAAAGATATTTTTACTGCATTTCTTAAAAAAAAGAAAATGCGTAAAACACCCGAAAGGTACGCTATTCTCGAAAAAATATATCAAACCGAAATGCATTTCGATGCCGAAACACTTTGCAACGTCATGCAAAACGAATATCGCGTAAGTCTTGCTACGGTTTACAATACAATTGAATTATTACTCGACTGTAGTTTAATTGTGAAACACCCGTTTGGAGGTCAAACAGCCAAATTCGAGAAAACCTTTGGAAAACAAACGCATCATCATTTAATATGTTCGAAATGTGGTGCGGTGAAGGAATTTACCGATAAAAAAATCCGAACAATGCTGAAAACCAAAACTTTTGCAACTTTCGAAACGACACATTATTCGCTCTATATATATGGTATTTGCAATAAATGTAAACCATCAAACAAACGCAAAGATAAAATGCTATTGGTATAAAAAAATAGGTAAAATAACAATATAACAAATGAAAGCAGACGTATTATTGGGCCTCCAGTGGGGCGACGAAGGCAAAGGAAAAGTAGTAGATGTATTAACTCCGGGCTACGATTTGGTTACCCGTTTTCAGGGTGGACCAAATGCCGGACACACGCTGGAATTTGAAGGAAAGAAATTTGTACTTCGTTCTGTCCCATCTGGAATTTTTCAGGGAAATAAAGTTAATGTAATAGGAAACGGTGTGGTTCTCGATCCGGCACTTTTCAAAGCCGAAGTAGATGCACTCGAAACTTCGGGACACCCGCTTACCGAACGCTTAAAAATATCTAAAAAAGCTCATCTTATTTTACCAACGCACCGATTATTAGATGCTTGCTACGAAGCTGTTAAAGGTGTTGAAAAAATCGGCACTACAGGCAAAGGAATCGGACCAACTTACACCGATAAAATAAGCCGCAACGGACTTCGTGTAGGTGATATTCTGAACAACTTCGACGAAAAATATAAAATTGCCACCGACCGCCACAAAAAAATTCTGAAACAACACAATTTTGAGTACGAATTGGATGAGTTGGAAAAAGCATGGTTTGAAGGTCTCGAATGTATCAAACGTTTCGAACTTATTGACAGCGAACACTTTGTAAACGACGCTTTAAAAAACGGTAAAAAAGTATTAGCCGAAGGTGCACAAGGCACTATGCTTGATATCGACTTTGGTTCGTATCCGTTTGTAACTTCGTCCAATACAATTTGCGCCGGGGCATGTACCGGATTGGGTGTTGCCCCCCGCAATATCGGTGAAGTGTATGGCATTTTTAAAGCCTACTGTACGCGCGTAGGCAGTGGACCTTTCCCTACGGAATTATTCGATGAAATAGGCGAGAGTATGCGCAAAATAGGCTTTGAATTTGGTTCTGTTACCGGTCGTCCACGCCGCTGTGGTTGGATTGACCTTGTAGCTCTCAAATATGCTGTAATGATTAACGGAGTTACGCAGCTCATAATGATGAAAAGCGACGTAATGGACAGCTTTGAAACCATTAATGCCTGCGTTGCATACAAAGTAAATGGCGTAGAAACCGAGCAATTCCCCTTCGACTTAACCGATGGCGCAGAACCAGTTTATGTAGAATTGACCGGTTGGAAAACTGACATGACCAAAATGCAATCGGAAGATGAATTTCCCGAAGAATTCAATAACTACCTCAATTTCTTAGAAGAAGAGTTGCAAGTTCCGATTAAAATTGTTTCGGTTGGACCGGACAGAGATCAAACCATTATTAGGTATAACGATTAGCTTTATAATATATACTGTAAATTATCTTCAGGCAGGAATTTTGTAAAAAATCAAAGATGCTAATCAACTCACTGTCATTTCGCCACTTAAGCTTATCGTCAGTTTTTGTTTAATCTGTTCGGGTTGCGAAAATTCGCCTAACAAATACATTAATTTTGTAACAATGGCCTCAACGGTGCAATCGTGGGCGCTAAGTACGCCAGCATGCATCAAATTCAGACTTGTTTCGTAACGCCCCATTTCTACAGTTCCTGTGCTGCACTGACTACGATTGACAACAATTATTCCCCGTTCGTTAGCCGATTTTAATGCATCGAAAAGCCACTTTTTTCGTGGAGCATTTCCTGCACCAAACGACTCCATTACAACAGCTTTCAGATTTGGAATATGTAAAATAGCTTCGACAGTATGCTGTGTAATACCGGGGAAAAGTTTCAATATCGCAACATTCCGGTCAGTTTTGGTACGAACTTTCAGTTTTAAATTTGGTTCGTTGTAGTGAATATACGACCGAAAATACTTTATATGAACACCGGCTTTTGCCAACGGTGGATAATTGTAGGAATTAAAAGCATTGAAATGTTCTGCATTTTTTTTGGTAGTACGGTTTCCTCGAAAAAGCGTATCTTCAAAAAATATACAGACTTCGGGTACAATCGGTTGACCGTTTTCGTAAGCAGTTGCAATTTCGATAGCCGTCAGCATATTTTCTTTGGCATCCGAGCGTAACATACCAATGGGGAGCTGAGCGCCTGTAAAAATAACAGGTTTACTTAGATTTTCGAGCATAAAACTCAGTGCTGAAGCTGAATAAGCCATGGTATCGGTTCCATGAAGTATAACAAAACCATCGAAATCGTTGTAGTTTTTCTGAATAATCATCGCCATTTTTTCCCAAATATCCGGATTCATATCCGACGAATCGATAAAAGGAGTAAACGGAATGCTTTTAAATCTTACGCCAATATCGTTCAATTCGGGCATAAAGTCTTGTAAACGTTCAAAATCGATGGGACGTAATGCACCGGTCGAAGAGTCTTCGGACATACTAATGGTACCTCCCGTAAAAATCAACAATACTGCGCTCGATTTATCCACTGTTTTTTTTTGAAATTTTTGAATTGAACCGCAAAGATATAGGTTTTTGTGATATTATCTTCAGATTTTAATTTTAAGTTTTTCACCTAAACTTAATTTATTGTTGTTTTTGTTATTCCAATTTTTTAGTTCACGAACAGTACAGTGGTATTTTTCAGCTATTTCGGACAAAGTTTCACCACTTTTTACAGTGTGAGTTTTGGTTTTAGGTTTCGGAGTTATAGTTTTTTGCTTAACGTTATCGGTGGTTGAGACTACTTTATTATCAACAGCATATAGTTCTGAACTTACTTCATCCTCTATTTTTAATTTTTGTCCGTAAAAAAGGCTTTCAGTTTTCAGATTGTTGATTTTGATAAGTTCATTCACTTTTACACCATACGTTTTCGAAATGCTGTAAAGTGTCTCACCTTTTTTTACGGTATGGTATTCCGTTTTCAGTTCTGCAATTTGAGTTTCTTTATTTAGAGTTTCAATCTTAACAGAATCAGCCTTAACTAACTTTTTCACAATGATTTTTTGCTTATCAACTACATCAATTTCCTGCTTTTCCTTAATTTTCATACGCTGTTTAAGTGCTAAAAAATCACCTTTCAAGTGATTGTTCTTTTTAAGTTGAGCAACAGTTAAGCCATATTTATTTGCAATTGACGAAAGTGTTTCGCCCGATTTTACGGTATGGTATTTTGCCGGAATTGTTTTTTTAACAATAGTTTCAGGCAGT
>DYSC01000002.1:0-23679 GCA_020726365.1 Porphyromonas sp. | reverse complement strand
TTTTACGGTATGGTATTTTGCCGGAATTGTTTTTTTAACAATAGTTTCAGGCAGTATTTCTTGTTCGCAGACAATTGTATCGCTATTAATTTCAGGTTTAGTACCGGTACTTTTTTGATTAAATTTATAATTTGCTAACAAAGAATCGCTCGAAAAAACCCGTCCTGCTTTAACATACCTGCGAGCATAATAACTCGATTCGGAGTGTGAAATTGAAATACCCGCGCTTGATGCCGAATGAATAAAGTCAAATTCACCATTTTCGTGCTTTGAAACCACTAAGCCAACATGCCCTACCCTACTTCCACGTCGGTATCCATTGAAAAAAACTAAATCGCCAGGTAAAATATCATTTTTGGCAATGGTAGGCAATTGTTCGGCCTGATCGCCAGAGGAGCTACCTAACTTAATTCCGAAATTACTGAAAACAAATGAGGTAAAACCGGAACAATCAAACGAGTTCGGACCTTTACCCCCGCCCCGATAAGGTCGACCTAAATACTGTTTGCTAAAAGTAAGAATGGAATCGATTATGGAAATATGACTATCGGAATTATTGGTAATAACAGGGGGCACAACTAAAGTAGAAGGCGATTTATCTGATTGAGAAAAGGCATTGTGAATATTTAGCTGCAGAAAAACAAGACAAATTATTAAACCAACTGAACGCATGAAACTATTTTTTTTGAAATGATTGCTTTACAACAAAGATAGCTTTTTGCGTTCATTTCAAAAAATCTGTATGCGCTTTTTAACCCAAATTAAGCTAAAGTAAGATATGTATTTTTGTCAAAATGAAATTGTAAATTCAGCAAAATAAATCACCAAAATATAGTTCAAAATTGCTTTTATAAAAAAATAAACGGTTTTTTAGCTAAATTTTAAAAATTATCGCATTAAAAATTATACATTTGCAGTGCAAAAAACTATAAAGTGTAAGAAAAAATGAAAAATAGCCATATAAGTTTGATTATATGTTTGTTAGCGGTTTTAGCATTCAGCTCATGCCGTCAGAAAACAATACGAACCATTGAAAAATCAGACGTTGAAAGGTACTATTTAGCTGCCTATACCTCAAAAGGGGCGCTCAGTATTGAATTAAATGTTGAAATTCCGGTATGTTATGACGATGAAAAAGTACTCGATTCAATACGAAACACGATTATTTCCAATTTATTCGGTTTAGAGTATACTCAGGTTGAAAACGATTCGTTGGTTAAGCGTTTTACAACCGATTTGAAAACCGAGTATAAGCTTACTAACGAACCAATTCTGAACGAAATGGACGAAAAATCCCTTTATAGTTTTAATAATGAGCATATTTTAGATGGTTTTTCACTCTTGAGCGATGAACATATTTATTCGTATGGTATAAATCGCTATGTTTTTATGGGTGGCGCTCACGGATTGAATACAATTAATTATCTCAATTTCAACCTTAAAAACGGCAAACAAATTAGGGAGAGCGATTTGTTTATGAAAAATTCTATCAAAAAGCTAACAGACCTTATCAAAAGGCGAATCGTAGAACAAAGTCAGGAGGATGAAAGCCTGGAGCCGATAAAAAATTTAGAAAAAACAGACTTCTGGACTGATGCCATAAAACCAAACGGAAATTTTTATATCACCGACGAAAGTCTAAACTACGTATTTAATCCGTATGAAATCGGACCTTATTATTTGGGAATTACCGAAGTACGACTACCTTACGAACGCCTTAAAAGCATTCTGAAACCAAATTCATTGGTAAGTTATCTTATTAAAAAAGAGAATGTTACAACAAATAAGTAACACTTATTTACTTCAAAAAAAACAGTTGGATTAATAAGTATAAATTTAGATGCAACACATTGAAATTTATTCATTGTGTTGCATTTTTGTTTTTAACTCATTATGAATAAATACATTAAGAATATTTTCTTTGGGAAATAAAATAAATGAGTTCAAAATTGAAAACAATTCAAATAAATACTATATCTTTGCATTTCAAAACTCTTATTAACTTTATATTCTTTTAAATTTATGGAACTATTAGATGTATCATTAGTAGATTGGTCAAGAGCGCAATTTACGCTCACAGTCATGTATCACTGGATTTTCGTTCCTCTAACCTTAGGTTTGGGCGTGATTCAGGCCATTATGGAAACCATTTATTACCGTACCGGTAATGAGAAATGGAAGCAAGTCACAAAGTTTTGGATGACACTTTTTGGAGTTAATTTTGCTATTGGTGTAGCTACAGGTATTATTCTCGAATTTGAGTTTGGTACAAACTGGTCGAACTACAGTTGGTTTGTAGGCGATATTTTTGGTGCACCATTGGCTATCGAAGCTATTTTAGCATTTTTCATGGAGGCTACATTTATTTCTATCATGTTCTTTGGATGGAATAAGGTAAGTAAAGGCTTTCACTTAACATCTACTTGGTTAACTATTGTAGGTGCTACATTATCTGCATTTTGGATTCTTGTGGCCAATGCATGGATGCAACATCCTGTAGGCATGGAGTTTAATCCAGACACAGTGCGTAACGAGATGGTCGATTTTTGGGCTATACTTTCACCAACAGCATGGAATAAATTTTTACATACAGTTTGGTCGAGTTGGATCGTGGGAGCCCTATTTGTACTTGGCATAAGTGCTTGGTTCACATTGAAGAAGCGTGATGTTGATTTAGCAAAGAAAAGTATAAAAGTTGCTGCCATCTTTGGCTTGGTAGGTTCGTTGCTCACAGCTATTTCGGGCGATGGTTCCGCTTACAGTGTTGCGCAGGAACAACCTATGAAATTAGCTGCCATGGAAGGGCTTTATCAGGGTACTGAGGGTGTAGAACTAATTGCCATAGGGGCATTAAATGCGGATAAGAAAGCGTACAACGACACTACAAATCCTTACTTGTTTAAAATAGGAATACCGAAAGCATTATCATTTCTTGCCTACCGCGATTTTGATGCTTTTGTTCCAGGAATTAAAGATATAATTGATGGTGGTTACCAAACAAAAAATGGAGTAGCACTTTCGTTCAACGAGAAACAAGCAAAAGGAAAAGCAGCGATCAACGCACTCGCCAATTATAAGGAAGCTAAAAAAGCTAACGACATATCCAATGCTGCTCTTCACAAAGATACTCTCATGGCAAATTACAAATATTTTGGATACGGATATATCGACAAAGCTGAACAAACGATACCTAATGTACCAATCGTATTTTACTCTTTTCACATTATGGTAGCTTTAGGCATGTATTTTATTTTGTTGTTTGGGATATTTACTTTTTTAAGTTTCAAACATGAAATTATAATTGAGAAAAACAAACTTTTACAATGGGCAGCCTTACTAAGTCTTCCACTCGGATTCATTTCGTCAGAATTAGGCTGGATTGTGGCTGAACTTGGTCGACAGCCATGGGCAATTCAGGATATACTCCCATTAAACGCGGCAGTTTCGGGTATTTCTGTAACTACTGTTCAGATTAGTATTGTTTTGTTTACGGTATTATTTACTGCTTTACTTATTGCCGAAATACGTATTATGACAAAACAAATTAAAAAAGGACTACACTACGACTAATGGTTAACGATTAAGAATTTTATTATCAATAACTTAAAATAAAATATAATATTATGTTCACATATTCATTTCTGCAGCATTATTGGTGGTTTATTATTTCCCTTTTAGGAGGAATTCTAACCTTTTTATTATTTATACAGGGCGGACAGTCGATGCTGTTTTCATTAGCAAAAACAGAGGACGAACGTAGGTTGTTAATTAACGTACTTGGACGTAAATGGGAATTTACATTTACAACATTAGTAACTTTTGGTGGTGCATTTTTTGCTTCTTTCCCTCTATTTTACTCCACAAGTTTTGGTGGTGCATATTGGGTTTGGATGGCTATTTTATTCTGTTTTATCATTCAGGCAGTGTCCTACGAATTTCAGTCGAAACCCGGAAATACTTATGGTAAAACCACTTATCGTGTCTTTCTGTTTATTAACGGATTATTGGGTACAATATTGATTGGTGCAGCAGTTGCAACCTTTTTTACCGGCTCCGATTTTTCGGTAAACAAAGCAAATATAGCGCAGCAATTAGCTCCCGTAATCAGTCAGTGGGGCAACGAATGGCACGGATTGGAAGCTTTACTCAATTTACGCAATTGGATGCTTGGCTTGGCTGTTTTCTTTTTGTCGCGCACATCGGCTTCCTTGTTTTTTGTGAACCGAATCAACAACGAAAACCTTGAAAAGCGTTCGCGCACAGCTGTTTTAGTTAATGCTGTACCATTTTTAGTCTTCTTTTTGACCTTTGTCATTTGGACTTTATTAGCCGAAGGTTTTGCCGTAAATCCTGAGACAGGGGAAGTGTATATGGAAAAATATAAATACTTCTTCAACCTTATCGAAATGCCAATAGTGTTGATTCTTTTCCTAATAGGCGTAGTGGGTGTACTTTGGGGAATTGGTGGTACTGTATTGAACGAAAAATTCAAAAAAGGAATCTGGTTTACCGGAACGGGAACAATACTTGCAGTGTGTAGTTTGTTGCTCGTTGCAGGATACAACAATACAGCTTATTATCCAGCAACACCCGATTTGCAAAGTTCATTGACCATCTTCAATTCTTCGTCGAGTGAATTCACGCTATACACAATGACTATAGTTTCTATTCTTATCCCTTTTGTATTAGCATATATATTTTATGCTTGGCGTTCGATGGAAAAGAAACGTACCGATATTGCCGATATTAATAGCGACGATCACGCTTATTGATAAGCAAAAATCAAAGGTATTTTTGAAAATCCCATATAAATTACAAAAAATTTATATGGGATTTTTTCATTTTAAAAATACTCTTGTATTTCAGCATTTTAGCTACAATTGGATGTATTTGTTTGCTGTATTTCATTTTACGACCAAAAGTAGTGTTAAATATGGTTAAATTCGCTAAGACTTAGTGCTTATCGAATATAAAAGCGTGTTATTAACCTTGTCGAATTCATTATTTAATTATCTTTGCAAACAAATTTTAATACACTTTGACCTGTAGTGTAGTAAAATTTGGTGTTAAATCATCACTTTTTTGTTTACGGATTTAGTATTCTGTTGAAAATAAACTATGTATTTTGAAACTATAATTTCGTTTACCAACTTTACAATACGTAAATACAGATTTTTAATGTTATTCGTTCTGATAACATTAACTTTACCTATTTTTGCTATAAACGAAATAAAAACGGTAGGTAATACCGGAGCTGATTATTCGACACTCAAAGCAGCTTTCGATGCTGTAAACAACGGCACACTTTCCGGAAATATAACGCTGCGCATTGTAGCCAGCACGACAGAAACTGCCACAGCTATCTTAAATGCAAGCGGAACGGGGGCTGCAAGTTACAATTCTATCAATATTTATCCTACAGTAGCAAACCTATCGGTTTCAGGAATACTTAGTGCACCTCTTATTGATTTGAATGGGGCTGACAACATAGTGTTCGATGGAAGAGTAAATGCGTCAGGCTCGACTCCATCGCTGACCATTTCGAACCAAAGCACATCCAATACAAGCGGAACATCGACTCTCCGTTTTATAAATGATGCTTCCAATAACGCGGTGCGATACTGCCTGATTAAAGGTTCGGAAACAAATCAAACATCAGGAGTTTTATTTCTGGCAACAACAACAGGTGTAACCGGAAACGATAATAATACAATCTCAAATTGTCAAATAACAGCTTCGACCGACACAAACCGTCCAATAAATGTAATCTATTCCGAAGGAAGTCCCGGTAGCGAAAACAATAACAATACAATTTCGAACAATAACATTTTTGATTTTTTCAGTCGTACATCAACCTCTTTTGGAATAAATATTTCATCAAATTCTACAGCCTTTACCATTTCGAATAACAGTTTTTACGAAACAACTACCTTTATTCCAACTGCTTCTGTAATCTATTCGTTCATTTATATAAATAACTCCATCGGCTCAGACTTTAAAATACTTAACAACTACATTGGAGGTAGTACTTCACAATGTGAGGGTGAAGCTTGGACAAAAACGAAAGCAGCAAACAGCTCTTTCAATGGAATTTATGTAGCAGTAGGTACTGACTTAACAACTTTAATTGATGGAAATAAAATAAGCAATTTTAGTTGGAATAATATCTCAATTGGAAACTGGACAGGTATTCAAGCTAATTCAGGCAAAGTAAACATTGGTTCAACCTTAGGCAACACTATAGGCGAAACAACAGGAATTTCATCGATAGTTTTCAATTCAGATAATATTGGACCAAATTTTTATCCTATACAAATAAATTCAGAAGATAGTATTCGTTGCGAAAACAATAAAATTGGATCAATAAGTATAATTAATGCACGTAATATTGTTTGCATTAACAAAAGTTCAGATGATGGATATCCTTTTATTAACGGTAACGTTATTGGGAGCACAACTACTGCCGGAAGTATTACTACTACTACAAATTCAACAATTCCTACACCTCAATTTTTTGCTGCTATTTATGTCAAAGGTGCTAAGAACATCGTTAATTCGAACATAATTTCAAATTTAATTTCCAATTCAACTTTTTCAGGTTTGGTTCGTGGCATCGACATTAACAAAGGAGAAAACACTGTAAATAATAATTTAATTTCAAAAATTACAACAGCTTCGAGTAGTGCAATGTCGTTGATTGGTGTTTCATTTTCGGGCAATAATTATGATAACATAATTTCGGGAAATACCATTTCGGATATTAAAAATACAAATTCGTCAAACATTAATGGCACAGTCATTGGTATGAATTTGAGTTTGACAAATATCAACACTATTTCGAAAAATTTTATTTGCAATATTGATGTTCCATCAAACACAACAAACACTAAAATTTACGGTATTCGGATTGAAAACGGGACAGGAACATATTCAAATAATATTGTAAGCCTAAGTACTGCAGCAACTGCAATTATGTACGGTATTTACGAAAGCGGTTCGCAGGATTGCAATTTATATCACAACACAGTGTACGTAGGTGGTTCACCAAGCTCAGGAGTATTAAACAGTTATGCACTGTACAGTGCAAGTAACTCAAATACAATTAATTATAAAAACAATATTTTTGAAAATTCACGTTCGAACAGCGGTGCAAACGGTAAAAATTATGCTGCCTATTTCAATTATTCAACAGCGGGCTCACTTACATTGAATTATAATGTTTATTTTACAAATGGAACGGGGGGAGTATTAGGACATTCGGATACCGACAAATACAATATCCCTCTAATTACAGGGCAGGATGCAAATAGTTTACGGACAACACCCGGTTTTCTGAATGTAGGTGGCACAACTGCAACTGATTACAAACCCGTTGTCTCAAAATTTGATGGCACTATTGGAACTTTGATAATCGACGATTTTGGTGGTGCAATTCGCGCGTCGATTCCAACTATCGGAGCTTGGGAATTTGCAGGTGGAAATATGTGGAAAGGAAGTGTTGATACCGATTGGGGAAATGCTTCGAACTGGACATTATCAACCATACCAGCATCAGGCGATAATATTATCTTCGACCCATACCCTATCAATCATTTAGTATTGGACGTAAACAGAACAGTAAACAACATAACTATCAATCAATCAACCTATCGCATAGTTCTTAATGGAAAAAGATTAACATTGCAGGGTGCACTTATTTTCACAAATGGAGCTCAAATAGATGCCGCTGCAACAAATTCCCGACTTATATTTGCTGGAACAACGCAACAATACTTGAATAGCACATGGTTGTTAAACACCGAAATTTATGATATTGATCTAGGTTATTCGATTATTTATCCGGTAATTCTCAGTGGAAATTTAGTACTATTAGGCAATATTTCTTCGAGTGGTGGTAGATTAGATGCTAGCACAAATTCACCTACAATAACATATAGAGGTTCATTGGCTCAACAAGTAAATAATAATGTGTATAGCTTAGGTAAAGTCCACAATTTAACTATTGACAACACTGTTGGATTGACTATAAATGCATCATTAACAATTTCAAATACACTAACCATAAATACTGGAAAATTATTGACATTGTCAGCAAGTACAAGACTTCAGGTAAATGACTCAATTATCAATAATGCCGGTGCTGCTGGTTTTGTTTTAAATTCGACTACTACCGGAACTTGTTCGTTGATAAATAACACAAACAATGTGCCTGCCACAGCTCGTCGTTACATTGGTGGCACTTCTACCGCCTGGCATTTTCTTTCATCACCCATTAGTAGTCAACCGCTTTCGGGCGATTGGAAGCCAACAGGAACTTACTCTGATGGTACCGGCTACGATTTGTATGTTTGGGATGAACCAGCTAATTGTTGGGTATATAACCTGAATAATTCCGTTGCACCAACATGGAATTCCGTACATCCTTCAGCAGATTTTATTGCGGGAAAAGGCTATTTATATGCCCTACAAGCAACAAATCAAACCAAACAATTTGCAGGCTTACTCAACAATGGAAATATTCCTATCAGTATCAATAATTCGTCTACTAAATCACACAAAGGATTTAATTTTTTAGGAAACCCCTATCCAAGTAGTATAGATTGGACAATTAATGCCGGATTTACTCGCGACATGCTTGAATTAACCGGAGGTGGCTTTAATATCTGGATTTGGAGTAACACTGCAAATAATTATGGAGTATATAATTCGGCCGACACAGACGGAACTGGTACAAATGGAAGTACCCGATATATTTCGCCCAACATGGGATTCTTTGTAAAAGCATCAAATGCGGGAACATTTGTATTTAAAAATGCTGCCAGATTAAGTAATGAAGCTCGCAACTGGACACGCGTCAAAACTAACCAAAAGACTTTACCTTCATTGTCAGTTAAAGTAAACTCGACAGATAGTTTAGGAAGCGATGAAGTGCAGTTCAATTTTAATTTGGACATTAATGAGTCTGGTGCGCCTAAACTATATAGTAACGTAAAAACAGCACCTTCACTTTTTATTCAAAGCAATGATGAAGATTTCACAACTTATTATCTGACAAATACAAGCGAAAATCCTTCAATAGAAGTAGGTTTTAAAGCCGGAAAAGATGGAAAATACAGTTTAAGTGCCAATGAATTTAAAAACGATTTTGAGGTAATTTTACTCGAGGATAAACAAACAGGGAAAGTAACTGATTTAAAATCAACTGATAATTACATATTTACATCTAAAACGACTGATAATCCATCTCGTTTCAACATTCACTTTAGCAAAACAGCCTTAGATGATTTGGTTTTGGGATTTGCCAAAGTATTTGCTACAAACAAAAATATCAATATTAATTTAAAAGAGGCTAAAGGAACTTTTACCGTAAAAATACTTGATGTAAACGGTATTATTTTTGACGAATTTACAGCTGTAGGAGGCGAACAGCGCATAGTGCCAAACCCAATAAATGGGGTCGTATTTGTAAAACTTTATAACAACGAAAAATCAAAAACATTTAAATTATTGAATTAATTGAACTACATTTGTAGTTCGGAATTTCAATAAGAATTTAATATTCACATTAAAAACAACACATTATGAAAAGCCATTTAGCTAAATTACTGTTTTTTTTATTGGCAGTTCCATTGGTATCAACAATTGCCCAAACCGAAAATACGGATGCGTTTGCCAATATTGTAAATCCAATAACAATCGCGGAGACCCGTAGTTTGCATTTTGGAACAATGAGTGTATCAACATCGGCAGGAACATGCATATTAGCACCTGCTGGAACACGTACGAAAACCGGAGGTGTAACATTAACAAATTTTACACCTTCTGCTACAAGTGCAGCTTACTCAGTTACCGGTGCAGCCAATGTAGCTTACAATATTTCACTTCCTACATCAAGTGTAACTGTTACACGTAGCGGAGGAAGTCAAACTATGACAATAACAGCTTTCACATCTAATAAAGCAGGAGATGCCGGAACTTTAAGCAGCACTGGTACCGATAGTTTTACAGTAGGTGCAACCCTAAATGTTGGAGCCAGTCAGGTAGCCGGTTTATATCAGGGGAACTTTAATATTACAGTTGCGTATAATTAATAACACTATAAAATACAAATAGTTATGAGAAAATTAATTTTTGGAGCAATACTCCTAACAGCTTTTGCATCACAAGCTAAAGCACAATCTATTACAGCTCAGGCAAAAGCCGAAGTTACTTCACAATTATCCATTTCGGATAATACAGGTACAGTTGGTGGCACTACATTAAATTTTGGTAAAATTGCTGTTTTAGCAGGGTCTGGTGGAACTTGTACATTATCAACCGCAAATTCAGTTTTAGCAAGTGGAGGTGTAAATACCATTACATCAACCACATCGAATGCTATTTTTACGCTTACAGGCACAGCAGCCAGAACGTATGCAATTACTCTTCCTGCAAGTGCAATTGTTACCCGGGCAGGAGGTGCAGAAACAATGACTGTTGATAATCTGAAAGCTCGCCCTGCGTCTGCCGGATCTGATGTTCTAACAGGTACATTAGACAGTTTTGGCTCGGATAATTTTACAATTGGTGGTCAACTAAATGTAGCTGCTGCTCAGCCTGATGGAGCTTATGTTGGTACATTTAATGTAACAGTAGCTTATAACTAAAAATCCATAATCCGGTTTCGGGATGAGAAAAAATATTGCTTTATTGCTCATGTTGTGTGTTGCTTCGATGGCAATGGCACAGGGTGATTTGTTAATCAACCCTATACGTGTTGTATTCGAGGGGCAAAAACAAAATGCCGATTTAAATCTGACGAATATTGGTAAAGATACTGCTGTGTACGTGATTTCGTTTTTGAGCTACAAAATGCTTGAGGATGGCAGTTTTGTACAACTCGAAAAGCCCGACACAACTATTGCTGCCGACAAGTATTTACGTTTGTTTCCACGTAAAGTAGTGTTGCCACCAAACGAATCACAAACAATTCGATTGCAGTTACGTAAACCATCAAATTTAAAGCAGGGGGAATATCGTTCGCATATTTACTTTAGAGCCGAAAAGGAAAAAACGCCTCTTGGGATGAAGGATTTACGGGTTGACTCTACCAAAATGGCCGTGAGCATAACACCAATCTTTGGAATTAGCATTCCGGTAATTGTGCGAAACGGAAATTTGTCTAATCAGTTGACTCTTTCTAACATATCGTTGCAAAATGTGAATGATACAACCGCCAAACTAAGTGTAACCATTAATAGAAGTGGAAATAAATCTGCTTATGGCAATATGCGGGTTGAATTTCATCCGACAAAAGGTCAGAAAATGGATGTCGGATTCGCAAACGGTATCGGCATTTATCCCGAAATTCCAAAACGTGATTTTGCAATCTATATAAAAAACACCTCCGCTATGAAGGTGGAAGGTGGAAAATTTATTATTCGTTTTTTGGCTCCGAACGAAGAGGCAGGTATGGAATTGTGTCGCTCCGAACTTATTTTGAAAAAGTAATTTGTACTCCATGCAACGTTTTTGGTTATTTATTTATATATTATTTTCATTGACAATTGTGCCTATTTTAGCTCAGTCGTCGGTACCTGATTTGCCACAACGAACAGCCACCGTAAGAGCAACTCAGGCATTAAATTTTGGTGACATGACCATTCTTTCGGGCTCTTCTGGTGGTACAGTTACGGTCGACCAAAATGGCAGTCGTTCTCAAACAGGATCGGTTATTTTACTAAATTTAGGTAATCAGGTGCAACCGGCCATTTTTGAGGTAAAAATTTGTCCAGGACGTATGATTAACGTTACCTTCCCAACAACTACGATACTTACGGGCAGTAATGGTGGAAGTATGGTGCTTAATTTAGGACCCACAAACATTGGTGGAAGTGGTTCAAGTTTCGTTTCGAATAAGGGCTGCGACGATATACATTTAATACAAGTAGGTGGTACCCTCACTGTAGGTAGTATTGGAACAAATCCCGGAGGATTATATTCCGGCACATTTAGCCTCACGTTCGTACAACAGTAAACAGCTAATTGATTATTAATGCTTTACAATTTAAAATTGAATAAAAATAAATCTATAAATAAGGTCTTGCACATTGCCGGATTGTTATTTTTATTCTCAATTTTACAGCTACAAGCGCAAAACAATTCAACATCTGTTTCGGCCGAGCCATTTAACCTGAGTATAAAATTTGAAAAAATTGGTTGGCAGGATTTTTATGTACTTTATCGCGAACCAAACGAATTATACCTTCCTGTTTCACAACTATTTGATTACCTTAAAATAAATGCAAAAGTATCGGAAAACGGAAAACTAATCGAAGGTAGCTTTTTAGATTCAAAAAACAGCTATAAAATTGATTTTGATACCAAAACTGTCATCTACAATTCGAAACAAACTGCTCTTAACGAAATTGATATTCAGTACGATATGGGCACTTTATATCTTTCGCCCCGTATTATGGAATCTGTTTTTGGCTTAAACACTAAATTTGATTTCAGAACACTTTCGGCAACCATTTCGTCGAAAAACGAATTACCTATAACCAAACTAAAAAAGCTCGAAGAGGCTCGTAAAAACATCAAAGATATTTCGGGTGAAACTAAATATGATGCTGAATATCCACGAAAATACCACTTTTTTAAACCCGGTATGCTCGATTGGTCTATCTCTTCGAATCAATCGCCGGTGTACGGAAATGAAAACCGAGCCGGATTAGCACTCGGCACAGAGATTTTTGGAGGTGAATTAAGTACCTGGCTTTATTATTCGGACAAATACAGATTCAACCTCAACCAGCAACGTTACCATTGGCGCTGGGTCGACAACAATTTCAAAGCTATTCGACAAGTACAACTTGGACGCATCTACAACCGGAATATCGCTACTATGCTTTATCCGGTTGATGGTTTTATGGTTACCAACGCCCCAACTACCATTCGCAAAGCCATGGGAACTTTTCAAATAGCCGAAAATACAAACCCTGAGTGGACAGTTGAATTATACATAAACAATGTACTGATAGACTACACCAAAGCCGATGCTTCGGGCTATTTTCAATTTCAGGTTCCGATTGTGTATGGTACAACCGAAGTTACACTACGCTATTACGGGCAAAATGGCGAGGAACAAGCCGAACGCAAAACCTACAATATGCCCTACAACATGCTACCAATAGGCGAGTTTGAATACCGTGTAAGTGGTGGTACTTTACTCGACGGAGTGAATACGCTTTATAACACACTGTACGGACGTGCCGAAACAAATCTGGGATTAACAAAATGGCTCACAGCGGGTGCAGGTTACGAATACTTGAGCTCTATTATTGGAAATCCACATATTCCGTTTGGTAATTTTACAATTCAACCTTTCTCACGGCTTGTAATTACAGGCGAATATGCGCACAAGGTGAGGTACAAAGGCACTTTAAACTATAACTTTCGAAATAATTCGATGTTTGAATTGTTTTATGCCCGCTACGATAAAAATCAGAAAGCCATTATTTATAACTTTCTCGAAGAGCGAATGGCTGGTTTCTCCTTCCCTACCCGTTTAAAAAACGTTTCGGGTATTACAAAAGCTACTTTTCGACAAAATATTTATCCAAATTTTCAGTATAATGCAGGCGATTTAATGTTGTCGGCCTATTACCGAAATTTCAACGCAAACCTGTCGAACTATATCAATTGGACAACTTTCGACAATCGTAACATTTACAGCACGTTATCATTAGGGTTGCGTTTTGGAAACGGTTTTTCATTCCGCCCTTCGGTGCAATACAGTTATACCGAAAATAATCCGAATTGGTACGATAATTTCATTTCGTACAGAGCAGAACTCGAAAAACAAATTTTCAAAAAAGGTTACGTTACGTTGGGATACGAACAAAACAATCTGGTAAACTACCAAAGTGTCAATATCGCATTACGATACGATTTTTCGTTTATGTCGACCTACGCATCCGCTTACTACGATATTAATAATAAATCGTTCCAAACCACCCAAAGTGCACGTGGAAGTTTGGCTTTTGGTAGTGGCAATGGCTATGTTCATTTCGATTCGCGCGATGCTGTTGGACGAAGTGGAATTTCGATTGTTCCGTTTGTAGATAAAAACTTTAATGGCGAACGCGACACAAACGAACCTACAGCATCCGATTTGAGCGTAAAATGTAATGGTGGACGCATATTGTATCGCAAAAATGATTCAATTGTACGTGTTGTTGGGCTCGACCCTTTTGTTGATTATACATTAACAATAAGCGAAACGGGTTTTAAAAATATTGCTTGGAAAGTAAATGCACATACTTTAAAAATAACAACCGACCCAAACCAGTTTAAAAAAATTAATATTCCTGTTCAGCCCTTAGGTGAAATGTCAGGTACCGTTGTTGATGAGTTTAATAATGGGATTTCAAGAATTTTGGTAAACATTCAGGATTCCGAAGGGAAAACGTTTAAAACCATAATGACTGAAAGCGATGGTTTTTTCTCCTATCTTGGCTTAAAACCAGGCAATTATATTGCTGACATTGATAATACCCAATTAAAAATTCTAAATATGACGGCCTTACCGTTGGAATTCAGAATAAAGGAAGATGTAAATGGTGATATTATTGAAGCAGGTACAATAAAGCTGACTCGTAATGATATTCCTCAATCAACTAACGAAGACCAAACAACAGCCGATATCAGTCAGAAACGAATTGATAATAAATTGGCTATGAGCGAATTAAAGACCCAACAAGATTCTCTGAAATTGCTCAACAAACTTAACCCATACACCAACAAAAACACCAATGACCCCGATAGAATTCATAAATACGATTCGCTCCTACGATATGTAATTTCGTTTGATTTTAACAGCGCAGAAGTACGTTCCGAATTTTACGGCACTATAAAGCAATTGGGTAAAATGCTGAAAGAAAATGAAGAGTTAAAACTTGAAATTCAAGGACATACTGATTCATCAGGCGACAAAAATGTAAACCTATTGTTTAGTGAACGTAGGGCAAATTCGGTAAAACGTATGCTTGTTAAGTATGGTATAGCCGAAAACAGATTGAGAATAGTTGGTTTTGGCGAAACAATGCCACTTCCGGGCAACACTAATAAAAACAGGTTTGAAAGAGCCATGAACCGACGTGTGGTATTCAAACCAACTTCGGAAAAAGATATGGCTAAAATTGACAGTATTATTCGTAAATCTCCCGAAGATATTACAGCATCGGATATGCGTACACTTAAAAGGTCGTTTAAATACGAAAACGAAAAAGACCCGTTTGAAGTAAAATGGCGTTATAATTATTCAATCTTGTATCGTTATGGCAGTGCACACATTCAACCTGAATACCGAATTGTACCAAAAGCATTAGCCACTGTTATGAGCGAGAATCCTTGTTTAAATATTATTCTCGAGTCGCATTCCGATTCCGAAAGTTCAGAATCGTTTAATATGCAATTATCTATGCGCCGATCGCAATCGGCATGGGATGCTTTGGTATTTCATGGTATCGACCGAACCCGAATTGAGACTGAAAATTATGGAGAAATTAAGCCTTTGAATAATAATCAGAATGAAGTAGAAAAAGCATTAAACCGCAAAGTTACATTTAAAGTAAACCCTACCGGATGTCAGCTCAATATTGATAGTTTAATAAGTCAGGAAATACTTCGTACGTACAAATCCAGAATCTCTAATCAAATTATCATTAATCACGATAACCGATTTATGATTCAGACGGGCGCCTTCCGAACAGAGCAGTTAGCTATAATGATGGCAATGAAACTAAAAGACTTTGTTCCTAACAATATTTATATTATTGAAGATCAAGGATTTTACAGAGTGATAATAGGCTATACTAACACTCGTCGCGAAGCAATTGATATTGCACGATTAATTCAGGCCGCAGGCGTATTATCCAATCCGTATAATTATTAATTTAAGAACTAAAATATTTAAGAAAAAAGAATGAAACGAACACTTTTAATAACAGGAGGAGCCGGTTTTATAGGCTCGCATGTCGTACGATTATTTGTTACAAAATACCTTGATTATCAAATCTTGAACCTCGACGCATTGACTTATGCAGGAAATCTCGAAAACCTGAAGGACATTGCCAATGCTCCAAACTATACATTTATAAAAGGTGATATTACCGACGAAAAATTTATACCCGAATTATTTTTAAATTATAAAATTGATGGTGTTATTCATTTAGCCGCCGAAAGCCATGTGGATAGGTCGATTACCGATCCTTTTGCATTTATCCGTACCAATGTATTCGGAACATGTAATTTGTTGAATGCAGCTAAAAATGCATGGAAAGATAATTATGAAGGTAAACGCTTCTATCACGTTTCGACCGACGAAGTGTATGGTGCATTGGAGTTCGATGGAACCTTCTTTACCGAAAGCACCAAATACGATCCACACTCGCCCTATTCGGCCAGCAAAGCATCCAGCGACCACTTTGTACGTGCATGGCACGATACATACAAAATGCCTGTCGTGATTTCGAACTGCTCAAACAACTATGGCGCTAACCATTTTCCCGAAAAGCTAATTCCGCTTTCTATCAATAATATTAAAAATAATCGTCCTATCCCTATTTATGGTAAAGGCGAAAATGTGCGCGATTGGCTATTTGTAAACGACCATGCGCGTGCCATTGATGTAATTTTTCATGGCGGAAAAAATGGCGAAACCTACAATATTGGAGGTAACAACGAATGGTCGAACATTGACCTGATACACAAGTTATGCGAAATAATGGACCGCAAACTGGGACGTGCAGCAGGGGAATCGGCAAAGCTGATTACTTTTGTAACAGACCGTGCCGGACACGATTTGCGCTATGCTATCGACTCCACCAAACTACAAACTGAGCTTGGATGGAAACCATCGCTTCAGTTCGAAGAAGGACTCGAAAAAACCGTTGATTGGTATTTGCAAAATCAGGAATGGTTGGATAATGTTACCAGTGGTGAATACCAAAAATACTATTCGAAACAATACAATAATTAGTACTGGATTTAAAACTATCAAAAAACCCCCTCAAAACGAGAAAGTTTGAGGGGATTTTTGTTTAAATTATTGCTTGGAATTTTAATGTAAATATTGATTTTAATTTATCAACAACTCTTATTTCCCCCTTGTCAATCCTATTAAAATTAGTATCTTTGCGTTTCTAAAAAAATAACAAATCAACAATAAAAAAGAATGGAAATTTCAGGTAAAATTATTGCCATACTTCCTCAGGCTTCAGGTCAGGGCAAAAATGGCACATGGCGTTCGCAGGATTATGTACTCGAAACAGGTGATCAATATCCTAAAAAAGTATGTTTCAACTTGTTTAACGACAAAATTGATCAATTCCCTATTGCAATCGACGATCAGGTTAATGTAAGTTTCGACATCGAAAGTCGCGAATACAACGAACGTTGGTATACAACCGTACGTGCATGGAAAATTGACAAAAACGGTGCTCAGGCAAGCACTGCTCCTGCGCAACAAGCTGTAGTTAGCGCTCCTGCTTTTGACGCTGCACCTGCTGCCGGAGGCGAAGGAAGTGATTTGCCTTTTTGAGAATAAAGACAAAAGACTAAGGTTAAAGTCAATAAACAATATAATAATAACGGCATAGCCTTATAACGTGCAAAGCACAACTAACGGCAAAGCCTTATAACGTGAAACAAAAATAATATGCAAAACATTAAACTTACAATCGACAAAGCTTTCGGATTTGTATCGGAACAAGCTGTTGCCGGTTACAAAGCAAAAGTGGCTGCTGCAAATGCTGATTTGCACAATGGTACCGGTAAAGGAAATGATTTCTTAGGTTGGTTAAACCTCCCCTCTTCTATCGACGAAGCGCATTTGGCTGATGTTGAAAATACAGCTCGTATCCTGCGCGAAAACTGCGAAGTGGTAGTAGTTGTTGGTATCGGCGGAAGTTATTTAGGTGCAAAAGCCGTTATCGATGCCCTTTCGAATAGTTTCGATTGGTTAATTACTGATAGAAAAGCACCCGTTGTGGTTTATGCCGGACAAAACATTGGCGAAGATTATTTGTACGAATTGCAGGAATTGCTGAAAACTAAAAAATTTGGTATTATCTCAATTTCTAAATCCGGAACCACTACCGAACCTGCTTTGGCTTTCCGTTTACTTAAAACTCAATTAGAGGAACAACAAGGAAAAGAGGCTGCTCAAAAACTAATTGTGGGTGTTACCGATAAAGCTCGTGGCGCATTACGCACCTTGGCTACTCAGGAAGGTTACAAAACATACATTATCGAAGATAATATTGGTGGTCGCTACTCAGTACTTTCGCCGGTTGGTTTATTGCCAGTAGCGGTTGCCGGATTCGACATTCGTCAGTTTGTTGCCGGTGCTGTCAGTATGGAGTCGCTTTGCGGAACAGAAACTGCTTTCAAAGAAAATCCTGCTGCTCAATATGCTGCTGTACGCAACGAGTTGTACAAAGCAGGTAAAAAGATTGAAATTTTGGTAAACTTCCACCCCAAATTACACTTTATTGGCGAATGGTGGAAACAACTTTATGGCGAAAGCGAAGGAAAAGACAATGTAGGAATTTTCCCTGCATCTGTTGACTTTACTTCCGACCTACACTCTATGGGTCAGTGGATTCAGGAAGGTGAACGCACTATTTTCGAAACTGTAATTTCGGTAAACGAACCTAACTACAAGAAAGTAGTACCTATCGATGCTGCAAACTTAGATGGATTGAACTTCCTTGCCGGTAAGCGGGTCGACGAAGTAAATAAAATGGCTGAACTTGGAACCATGATTGCTCATATCGACGGTGGTGTGCCTAACCTAAAAATTGAATTGCCATCATTGAACGAGTTTTATTTAGGTCAATTGTTATATTTCTTCGAAAAAGCCTGCGGCATAAGCGGTTACGTATTGGGAGTAAATCCTTTCGACCAACCCGGAGTTGAAGCTTATAAAAAGAATATGTTTGCTTTGCTCGACAAGCCCGGCTTCGAAGCCGAATCGGCTGCAATTAAAGCACGAATTTAAAAACATACACACACAAAAAAGGCTGTCTCAATTGAGACAGCCTTTTTTGTGTTGAATAAAAATCTCTCTATTCAGTTATTGTACAATAGCTTTGAAAGCATCTTCGGTATTGAATTTAGCAAATTCGATATCGTTTTTAGCTTTTGCTTTGTAAGCAACATCCATACTAACAGCTTTGCGAAGTCCTGCATAAACTGCATCGCGGTTGTTGGTACGAGCACCTACAATAGCATTCAAATACGAAGTCAATGCATCGGGTTGAGCAATAGCATCCAAAGTTGCACGAGCGCCGTTGTAGTTGCCATCCAAAATCTGAAGAATAGCAGCATTGTTGCTATTTGTTTTTCCAAAGAATGTTTTTGCTTTAACGTAGTCACCTTTGATAACGCTAATTGTTCCAAGCGCATTTGCGAGGTTACCTGCTGTACCGGCTGCTTTACCGAAATAAACTTCTGCATTTGCAATATCACCTTTAGCCAACGCACAAAGGCCGGCATTGTAATTAGCATCTGCTGTTGATTTCAACTCAAGCGATTTTTTGAAGTTGCTGGCAGCTTCGTCAATATTACCTTGTTTGTATTTTGCAACACCTAAATTATTGAATGCGCGTGCGCACGAAGGAGCTTTTTCGGTTGCTTTTGTGTAAATAGAAGCCTTTTCATCTAAATCCTGAGTTAAAGTAGCTGCATAAAGCAACTCTTCTAACGAAAGTTTTGAAGCATCCTCTTTAGCCAATTGAGCAATCTCAGTATCTGATTTTCCAGTTACATCAACAGTCAATTTCAAACGTGAACGACGCAATTCAGGAAGAATTTCATCAGCAATAGCTTTAAACACATTCGAAAGATTTTTAATTTCACGTTCGCGTTGTTCAGGGTCGGTATACATCGACAATACGCTCAAAATAACCTGTTTGTCCTGAATGCTTGAGTTTTCCATTAATTTTTGGAAACCATCCCAATCTTCAGCAGTAAATTTCGAATCGATAGTAACCGATGTTTTAACTTTTTTCAATTCTTTGTTGATAAAGTCAGAAGTTACTTTCTGACGTTTTTCGGCTAAATTGGTATTGATTTCAACCGAACCATCAGGCGAAGCGTAACCGGCAATTTCGAAACCTACCACTTGTTGGTTAGTAGATTCTTTAATTGCTTTGATTTTTTGGGTCAAAGCCACAATGTCTTCTGCTTTTGTTTCTTTGGTTTGCAAATCAGCTTTTTGGATAAGGAATTTGATATCAGCTTCCTGCATTTCCTGAATAACACGTTGGAATTTGTCGGCAATAATAACCGGACCGTTTGCGGCATCGTTTGCTCCAAAGTTTATAGATATCAACTGAGCTGTAGCCATTACACCATCAGCCACTTTTACACGTGGAAGTGTGTACGATTTTTTGCTTGTAGCAACACTAAAATCAAGATAAAGTTCAGATTTTACCATTTCGGGTACATACTTAAACGAAGTTTGGATAGTGTACTTGCCACCAGCTTTGTAGTTAATAACTTTGCTGTTGTTTTTCACTTTTTCGCCCTGAAACACCGAAGGTGTTCCTTTTACTTCTGTACCATTAAATACAAGTACGGGAGTAACTGTTACAGTAGCATTTTTCGAAAAATACTTAACAGGAAAAGTACCTGTAATAGTAGCATCAACTTTACCTGCTTTTTCAACCAATGGGTTTGGAGTAGCGGTAAAAAGATTTGGATCAAGAGCTGTCAGATCTTTGTTACACGAGCTGAAAACCACTGCAAGGACCAAAGTTACTGCGAAGAATAATTGTTTTCTCATAAATTGTTTGTTTGTTATAAATTAATTAACTATAAAATTCAGTATATTTAGCTACAAATATACGACGATTAAACGAATTTTGACTTAATTTGTCGAACGATTTTCACATTTTATTCAAAATACATCTAATTTTTTAACTGCTATTTCCAAAAAAAGCACTGATTTGGTGCGAAATATGCATTTATATCTTTTATGACTCAATTTCTATCCAAGCTACATATCCTCTTCGTTGCGTTAAAGTATCTAAGCATCACAAAAATACTGAATGTACTCCGAATCAGTTTTTCGTATGTTGTTTCACGAAAAAAACTACTATTCTACAAGCAGGTTCGTCCTTTTTTTATATCAATTGAGCCTGCCGATTTTTGTCAGCTCGAATGCCCCGAATGCCATGTTGGTGCAAGCAAACGAAAACAGGGGCAAACAATTGATTTCAATGCATTTACAAAAACAGTAGACGAACTAAAATCGACTCTTTTTCACCTCATTTTTTATTTTCAGGGCGAACCACTACTCAACAAAAAACTACCTGAGATGATACGTTATGCCCATCGTTCAGGTATTTTTACATCCACTTCAACCAACGGACAATTGCTCAATATGCAAACTGCCAAAGCATTGGTGGAGTCGGGATTAGACAAACTCATTGTTTCGCTCGATGGAGCTAATCAAAAAACATACCAAATGTACCGCAAAGGCGGACAAATTGAGCTTGCGTTGAGAGGAATTGAAAACATTAATTATTGGAAAAAGGAATTGAAATCGAAATCTCCTTTTTTGGAAATACAAATGGTGGTTTTCAGAACCAACGAACATCAGATAGACGAAATGAAAACGTTGGCTAAAAAATTAAATGTAAACAGATTAGCATTAAAATCGGCACAACTATACAACTTCGAAAACGGACACGAATTGCTTACTTCTATCGACAAATACGCCCGCTACAAAATGCTCCCCAATGGCAAATATGCATTAAAAAACAAACTCCACAACCGTTGTTTCAGGCTGTGGAGTGGAGCTATTGTAACTGCCAAAGGCAATATATTACCCTGTTGCTTCGATAAAGATTCTTCACATAGTTTTGGAAATATTATCGATACCGATTTCAATTCTATTATTCAAAATTCAAAAGCTAACTCTTTTCGTACATCCATACTCACAAACCGCAAGCAATACGAAATGTGTCGGAATTGTACGGCAAAATAAATGAGAATATTCAAAACAACACAAAAAAACAGTAATTCGAAGTAACAGTATTTGAAATAAATGTTTTCAAATATACATGGGGAGCATTAATTTCCAATACTTTGCTTTATGCGCTAAACCATCCCACTCGTAATACTTGTGCTGAACACCTTTTTGCCAAAGGCTTTCGCTTAACATCCTGTTGTTTTCGATAAAAGGGTCTTCTTTTCCACATACAATGGTAATATCCATTGACCGCAAATCGTCCAACTGTTTACTTTCGGGCATATTAGGAATAAACTGACTGGGCGAATGGTAATATACATAATCGGAATAATATCCATCAAGCAAATTGCTGAACATTCCCACATTTATGGTTAAATCGTATCTGCCACTCAACCCGATAACTTTAGCAAACAAATGTGGATGCCTGAACGCAATATTTACGGCATGAAAAGCACCCATACTACATCCTACCGACATTAAACAGGTATGCATATTTTTGGATTCGGAAAATGGAATTACTTCATTCAACACATATTCTTCAAATTCTGAATGACGGTGAATTCGTCCGTGAGGATGAGCCCAAAAACAATAAAAACTCTCTTGGTCGACGCTGTCGAGTGCGTAAATTTGAATCCACCCCATGTCAATTTGGTGACGCAAGGACTCAATCACACCCCAGTTTTCGTAATCGAAAAATCTTCCGGTACGTGTTGGAAACAGAAGTACTCTGGCTCCGGCATGTCCGAAAACCAGCAATTCCATTTTACGCCTTAAATTCGGACTAAACCACTGATGATATTCTCGCTGCATTTACAAATATCAAGATTCAATCAGTGTGAACCCCGTTTAGATTATTTTTTTTTGACAGAAACTCATTCGAGACTACATTTTTCCAAATCGCATACCCTTCTTTACTCAAATGCAAGCCATCTGCTTCATAATAGTTAAGATTCATAACTCCATTAGGATTCATATATTTATTGATATCAATAAAGCTACAGTTAGTGTATTTTTTCTCAATGTCTTCCCTGATTATAGAATTTGTGTAAGCAATTGAATTGTGGAGATATTGCCTTGCAAACGAGTGCTTTACACCAATATAAGCAACAGGAATATTACCAAACGCTTTTTCAATTACACACATCATATAATTGAAATTAATTAAAACCTCTTCGGGATGCCTACCATCGCCCAAATCGTTATCGCCGGCATAAATCACCATGCAGTCGGGTTGCAGAGGTACAATCAACCTATCAAAAAACCAATTGCAAGCACTAAATGTGGAGCCTCCAAAAGCACAATTTATAATTTCAAAATCGGGGAAGTCAGTTTCGAGCGTGTCCCAAAGTCTAATTGAAGAACTTCCATAAAAAACTACACGTAATTGTTCGCCCTTTTTGTCAATCTTTCTTTCCTCTAACTGCTTAACTTCTTCGTTGTACCAATACATTGTCTTTAAAATTTTTATACAAAGATGCCATTATTTTTTTTAAAGTAGATTAAATTGTTATGAATTTTTACTATTATGTGAACTTAAGCTGTAATTTTATTTATACTTCTACTTTACTAAATTAAAAACAAAGCAAATCTTTATAAAAAATTGGGTTCTACCCTTATTTGTGTGGGTACAAATCTAACCCACCATAGAAAAAGAGTAA
>DYSC01000089.1 GCA_020726365.1 Porphyromonas sp. | reverse complement strand
ATGAGCCGTAAAATGTATATTTTGTGCACATTAAAAATCAGCCACATACATTTTACTGTAAGTGGCTGATTTTCAAGTCGGGGTAGCGGGATTCGAACCCACGACCCCCTGCTCCCAAAGCAGGTGCGCTAACCGGACTGCGCTACACCCCGAAACATTTTTTATTTCTAAAAAGCGAGTGCAAAGATAGTGCTTTTTTATTATTCAGCAAAATAATTTGAAGAAAAATTTTAGTGTCAAAAAACATTGTTGTAAAACATAAAATTCGCTATAATGTATTTCAAAAGTAATTCATACATTGTCAACCGATTTACAAATCAACATTTAAAAAAATTTCAAGTATTAATCAATTCTAATTTAATACAATATGAAAGTGTATCAATCAAATGAAATTAAGAACATCTCGCTTTTGGGAAGTTCTGGCGCAGGGAAAACCACTCTTGTAGAAGCAATGCTTTTCGAGAGTGGAGTTATAAAACGAAGAGGATCGGTTGCGGCTCAAAACACGGTTTCGGATTATTTTCCTGTTGAAAAGGAATATGGTTATTCCGTATTTTCTACAATTATTCAAACCGAATGGCTCGAAAAAAAGCTCAATTTCATCGACTGTCCGGGTTCCGATGATTTTATTGGTGGTGTGGTTACCTCGCTTAATGTAACCGATACCTGTCTTATCCTACTTAACACGCAATATGGCGTAGAAGTCGGAACAAACAATCATTACCGTTATACCGAAAAATTCAACAAACCGGTGATTTTTGTTGCCAATCAGTTGGACCATGAAAAAGCTGATTTTGACAAAACGTTGGAACAGTTAAAAGAAAATTTTGGCTCTAAAGTAGTTCAAGTTCAATATCCAATTAGCGTAGGACCACAATTTAACGCTATAGTTGATGTGCTTAAAATGAAAATGTATCGGTGGAAACCCGAAGGTGGCGTTCCGGAAGTACTTGAAATTCCTGATTCGGAAATTAACAAAGCGCAGGATTTACATAACGCTTTGGTTGAGGCGGCAGCAGAACACGACGAAGATTTGATGGAGAAATTTTTTGATCAGGGCTCGTTAACCGAAGACGAAATGCGGTTGGGAATTAAAAAAGGTATGTTGCATCGCGACATGTTTCCTGTATTTTGCGTGAGTGCTGGTAAAGATATGTGCGTGCGCCGTTTGATGGAATTTGTGGGTAATGTTGCGCCAAGTGTAAGCACCACTAAAAAACCTCAAACTGCCGATGGCAAAGAAGTTAGTCCTGACCTGGACGGACCAACAAGTATTTATGTTTTCAAAACAAGTGTTGAGCCTCATATTGGTGAAGTTTCGTACTTCAAGGTAATGAGTGGAAAAGTGAAAGAAGGCAATGATTTAGTGAATATCGACCGTGGTTCGAAAGAACGCCTAAGTCAGATTTTTTCGGTAGCCGGACAAATAAGAACGAAAGTGGATGAGTTGGTAGCCGGTGATATTGGCGCAACTGTTAAACTAAAGGACACCCGTACAGGCAATACGCTGAATGTAAAAGGTTGCGATTACGATTTTAAAGAAATTAAATATCCCGAGCCTAAATATCGCAGGGCAATAAGAGCGGTTTCGGAATCTGACGAAGAAAAATTGAGTGAGATTCTAACTCGCATGCATGAAGAAGACCCAACCTGGGTGATTGAGCAATCGAAAGAATTAAAACAAACGATACTTTACGGACAAGGTGAATTTCACCTTCGAACATTGAAATGGCGTGTGGAACACAATGATAAAATTCCGATTGAATACAAAGAACCAAAAATTCCGTATCGTGAAACTATTACTAAAAATGCCCGTGCCGACTATCGTCACAAAAAACAATCGGGTGGTTCGGGTCAGTTTGGTGAGGTGCACATGATAATTGAGCCATACTATGATGGTATGCCAGCTCCCGAAACATTCCGTTTTGGTGGTCAGGAATTCAAAATAAGTAATCGTGATAGCCAAACTATTGACTTGGAATGGGGTGGAAAGCTTGTATTGATAAATAGTATTGTGGGCGGTTCGATTGATGCGCGCTTTATTCCGGCTATTATGAAAGGAATTATGGATCGCATGGAACAAGGTCCGCTTACAGGCTCGTATGCCCGCGATGTACGTGTAATTGTGTACGATGGCAAAATGCACCCGGTAGATTCAAACGAAATTTCGTTCCGCTTAGCTGGTCGTAATGCATTTGCGCAGGCGTTTAAAGAAGCTGGTCCAAAATTGCTTGAGCCGATTTATGATGTCGTTGTTCAAACTCCATCGGACAGACTTGGCGATGTAATGAGCGATTTACAGGGGCGTAGAGCGGTGATTATGGGCATGGAAAGTGAAAAAGGCTATGAAAAACTTTCTGCTAAAATGCCCTTGAAGGAACTGGGAAGTTATTCAACAACCATGAGTTCGCTTACCGGAGGTCGAGCTTCGTTCAGCATGAAGTTTGCAAGTTATGAACTTGTTCCAATGGATATTCAGGACAAATTGCTGAAAGAATACGAAGCATCGAAGAAAGAAGAAGATTAATACTTTTTGTAATTCAAAATCAAAAATCAAAAAAAAACAGTCGTTGGAAATTTTCAACGACTGTTTTTAGTTTTTTTATTTATACAAGCATAAATATGGAGTGTCCTGTGCGCATTTTACTTTAAACTTCACGTCTTTTGCAACTACGAAACTTTCGAATTTTTTATATGTTTTCCACTCGGTTTCGCCGGGTTGTTGAATGGTTAATTCGCCCGAAATCACGGTCATTATTTCTATTGTAGAAGTGCCGAACTCGTATTCGCCAGCTTGCATAACACCTACTGTTGCAGTTCCTTCTGTCGATTCTAAACCGATTGAAACTACTTTTCCATCGAAATACTGATTTGTTTTAAACATTTTATAGCTGATTACTAATTGATTATACTAAAAATACGTGTTTGAAAAATTTCTTACAAAATTAACAAATATTTTGGAATAATTATCGATTTAATTCAAACAAACAATGGAAATTTATTTTGATAAAAGTGTATCTTTGTAATCGAACAATGCCCAACAAATAGATGAAATACATTGACGTAATCTTACCTCTTCCACTCAAAGCTAACTTTACGTATGCTGTGCCTTCCGACTGGTCGGAGCAGATACGGATAGGTATGCGTGTGGTTGTTCCTTTTGGTAAGCGCAAAATGTACACGGCTATTGTTTCGATATTGCATACGCACAAGCCGGAACTGCCTTACGAAATAAAAGAAATCATTTGTTTGTTGGATAATCAACCCATACTTCGGTCGCCGCAACTTAAATTTTGGGAATGGATTTCGTCGTACTACATGGCTTGTATGGGCGACGTATATCAGGCAGCAGTGCCTGCTGGCATGAAATTAGAAAGCGAAACGCTCGTTTGCATCAACCCCGATTTTGAATCCGAAACAGTATTGAGCGACAAAGAACAGCGCGTGTTGGATGCACTTTCGGATGGTAGGCCGGCTACTGTCGAAATGCTGAACAAAGCCACTGATCTTAGTAGTGTTTTGCCAACCTTGAAAATGCTTTTAGAGAAAAATGCTATTGAGGTGAATGAAGAATTAACCGAGAAATTTCGGATTAAAACCGAAACCTACATCCGTTTAAATCCTGCACTCGAAAATGAGGATATGCTTCGTAAGGCATTTGATGAATTGAGCAGAGCCAAAAAACAATTGGATTTGTTAATGGCTTTTATCGACAGTTCGAAATTTTTGCAACCTACTAAACGAAAGGAAGTTACAAAAAAAGAACTGCTCGAAAAATCGGGTGCAAGTGCGTCAATTTTGAACGGATTAATTGATAAAAATATTTTTGAAATCTATAAAAAAGAAATTTCACGCTTAGATATTGCAGCTTCTGATACGCAAGAAGTATTTTCATTAAACCCAAGTCAACAAACGGCACTACAAGAAATAAATCAGCAATTTGTTGACAAACAGGTAGTTTTGCTTCATGGGATTACATCGAGTGGAAAAACGGAAATTTATATTCATTTGATTAAAAAAGCAATTGAAGAAAACACTCAGGTATTATACCTTGTACCCGAAATTGCATTAACTACTCAACTTACTTCACGTTTAAAAAAGGTTTTTGGAAATAAATTAGGTGTATATCATTCTAAATTTTCGGATGCCGAGCGAGTTGAAATTTGGAATAATGTGTTGAACGACAAAACTTATAATATAATTATAGGAGTGCGATCGTCCATTTTTTTGCCATTCAGGAAACTCGGATTAATCATTGTGGACGAAGAGCATGAGTCGAGTTACAAACAATACGACCCCGCACCGCGCTATCATGCCCGTAATGCAGCTATAGTTTTGGCAACAATCTACGGTGCTAAAACCTTGTTGGGTACTGCTACGCCTTCCATCGAAAGTTATTTTAACGCCACTACCGGAAAGTATGGGCTTGTGCAACTCGACAAGCGGCACGAAGATATGGAATTGCCCGATTTTTTGGTAGTCGATACCAAAGAGGCTTATCATAAAAAACGTATGGAGGGTCATTTTTCGGACGATCTACTGATGCGTGTAAAAAAAGCATTGGACAACAAGGAGCAAATTATACTTTTTCAGAACCGAAGGGGTTACGCGCCTTATATCGAATGTAAAGCATGTACGCATGTTCCAAAATGCAAAAACTGCGATGTGAGCCTTACGGTTCATAAGGTTTTTAATACGTTGACTTGTCATTATTGTGGCTATTCGGAGCCTATTCCCAACCTATGTCCGGCTTGTAAAACGCCCGGATTGAATACAAAAGGATTTGGAACAGAGAAAATTGAAGATGAAATTCGGCTGCTTTTTCCCGAAGCACGGGTAAGTCGTATGGATATGGATACCACGCGTTCGAAAAAGGCATACGAAAAAATCATTACCGACTTTGAGCAGCATAAAGTAGATATACTTATTGGTACACAAATGGTTACAAAAGGTCTCGATTTTGAGCGCGTAAGCATTGTAGGTATTTTAAATGCTGATAATATGTTGAATTTTCCCGATTTCAGAGCGCACGAACGGGCATTTCAGCTGATGGCTCAAGTAAGCGGACGTGCCGGACGAAAATACAAAAGAGGATTAGTGGTGCTTCAAACCACTTCGCCGGAGCATCCTGTGATCGGGCAAGTACTGCGAAACGATTATTTGGCGATGTATAATACACAATTGTCGGAGCGACAACAATTCAAATATCCACCCTATCATCGTATCATTCAAATTAATCTTCGCCACAAGGATGTACAAATAGTAAAACAGGCAGCCTATGAAATGGGAAACCGTTTGCGGGCGGTATTCGGTCAGCGACTTTTAGGTCCAGTCGATCCACCTATTAGTCGAATTCAAAATTTATTTATAAAGCAATTAATTTTAAAAATTGAAAACGAGGCTTCTCCAGTAAAAGCAAAGGAGATACTAAATAATATTTCGGATTCAATACTTCAAGAATCTAAATTTAAGTCGGTTCGTATTAGCTTGGATGTTGATCCAATGTAAGTTTAGTCTATTTCTAAACTCAGCAATTTTCTGAATTCTTCTAATTGCGGATTTTTTGCCACCATTTCCATATAGCGTTGTTCGGGCGATAAGCTGCGCTGCGTTTCTGTTTCTTCAGCAATTTTTGTAGTAATAACGATAGTTGAGTTATTCAGTTGGCCACGAAAAAACTGAACAGCTTCACTGAGTAGTTTTTTTGCTTCATTTTCCTGCATTACGTTATTTACCAATACAATAAACTCATTATCAGAGTTTCGCACAGGAATATTCAAATTGCTGAAGCTAACTCGCTTTTCGTCGGATAAAGTTTGCTGAAATTTTTCCCAAGTTTTAAAAAATTCCTCATCGGAGAACGAATTATTAAGATTTAACTCCGGAATTGGTTCGCTAACTATATTGTCGGTGGCTGTGTTTTCAAAAATCTTTGGTTTCGTGATGGAAATAGACTGCGGACGAATATTTACAGTAGGTGGTGCCGAAACAACTTTTGGAGTACTAAGTACAGCTGTGTTTTGAGGCACAGAAACATTTGAAACCAGTTTTGGAACAGGATTTTCTTCTTTTACTTCAAACGGATTTTCGGAATTTACAGCAATTTTTTGAATTGGTATCGGAAGGTCATCAATTAAGAGACTTTTTTTTTTTCGTCATTCAGTTGACACAACCGAATAAGGGCAAGTTCTACCAACAAGCGTTTGTTTTTACTGATACGATAATCCAAATCGCAATCGTTGGTAATTTTTAATGCTAAAAACAGAAATTCAGGAGTACAGGTTTGTGCTTGTTGCTGGTAACGTTTACGTATATCGTCGCCCACTTCTAACAATTGCAAGGTGGCAGCATCTTTACTTACCAATACATCGCGTAAATGCGAGGCAAGACCGGTTATAAAATGATGTGCATCGAAACCTTTATTCAGTACTTCGTTGAATATCAAGAGTGAATTTGTAACATCACCATTCTGAAATGCTTCAATTAACTTAAAATAATGCTCATAATCCAGCACATTCAGATTGTCGATAACACCCTGATAAGTAATGTTATTGCCACAAAAACTTACTAACTGGTCGAAAATGGACAAGGCATCGCGCATTCCACCATCGCTTTTTTGAGCAATTACATTGAGTCCATTTACGTCAACCGTTACACCTTCTTGCTGTGCAACATATTGTAAATGAGCCACAGTGTCGGCTACCGTAATGCGATTAAAATCGTAAATCTGGCAGCGCGAAAGTATAGTAGGAATAATTTTGTGTTTTTCGGTAGTTGCCAAAATAAACATGGCATGTGGAGGTGGTTCTTCCAATGTTTTCAGAAAAGCATTAAATGCACCTGGCGATAGCATGTGCACCTCATCCACAATATAAACACTGTATTTTCCTATTTGTGGTGGGATGCGTACCTGATCGATAAGTGAACGAATATCGTCCACACTATTGTTAGAGGCAGCATCGAGTTCGTGAATATTGTACGAACGCTGTTCGTTGAACGCCACACATGATTCGCAGGTATTACAGGATTCGTGCTCGGGAGTGAGGTTAAGGCAATTGATGGTTTTAGCAAAAATACGGGCGCAAGTAGTTTTTCCAACTCCACGCGGACCACAAAACAAATAAGCGTGTGCCAAATGGCTGCCCGTGATGGCATTTTTCAGTGTGGTGGTAAGTGCCTGTTGTCCAACTACCGACTGAAATGTCTGTGGTCTGTATTTTCGTGCTGATACTATAAAATTATCCATCAATTTATCTTTTTTTCAAAGCAGTGCAAATATACAGAAAAGTTCAACAACTTTTTCAACAAAATATTTTTTTATTAAAAATTATCCTTTCCAAATTTTTAGTACTTTTGTCATCTCCATTCAACAAAAAATAAGTTATCAGAGGATTATGCGTTTTCCGTCGGTTTTTAATAAAATATTCAATGCCATAAAATCGGTTGTGTTAAACAAATACATAATCGTGTTAGTCGCTTTTGGCGTTTACATCACATTTTTCGACCAACATAATCTGATAAATCGCTGGCAATCGAACCGAAAAATTAAAGAATTGAACGAAGAATACAAATACTATCAGGGCGAAATTGAAAAAAACAAAAGTGAATTGCATCGCTTACAACACGACGATCAATATCTCGAAAAATATGCCCGCGAAAAGTATTTGATACGTAATAAGGGCGAGGAGATTTTTATTATTAAAGAAGAGTAAAGAGCAAAGAAACAAAACTAAAGACTGCAAACTGCTTCCATAAAACCGCCAAGTCCTCCACAAACAATAACTCTGTCAGGTGAAGAAATTCTCTTACCAAGTTCAACACCAAAGTCGTAAATTTCTTTGCTACACTGTGATTTGTTTGGTCCAATTACTCCGATATTTCTCTTTTTATTCTCTTTCTATTTGTGGAATAGCAAAATTGCACTCTTTGACAAAGCTTTGGTTGCAGCGTTGGCTCGTGGGGCTTTGGCAATGTGTGCAATGTGGGTCGGC
>DYSC01000088.1:1758-8024 GCA_020726365.1 Porphyromonas sp. | reverse complement strand
CTAATTTTAAAATAAATTCTGTTTTTTTTTATTATACTTGTTTATGAAATTATTTTTTTCGTACTTTGCAGCAATTTATTTCGAGCAGTTTATCAATATTGTTCAGTTCGGATATTCATAAATTAACCACTTAGTATTTTATAAAGACCACAAATTTATGCAGCAAGATGACGACATCATATTGTTAAATCTAATAAGGCAAGGAGATGTTTTAGCATTCAGACTGTTGTTTGAAAAATACTTTACCCCCCTTTGTCGTTTTATGAATATGTATGTTCAGGATACGAATGTGGTTGAAGAGCTTGCGTTGGATATTTTCACTCAGCTTTGGGAAGTCCGCAGTACTTTTCAGATTCATTTATCGCTCAAAGCATATTTATTTCAATCTGCAAAAAATAAATGTTTAAATGTTTTGCGACAAAAAAAGAATACTGTTTCGTTGGAGGAAGTTGACTTAGATATTCAGGAGACTTACGAAATAAGCCTCGAAACCGAAGAACTGAGTCAACTCATTCAGGAAGCAATTATGGCATTGCCCGGAAAATGTCGAGATATATTTCATTTAAGCAGAACATTAAATTTCACAAACAAAGAAATTGCAACACAATTGAATATCTCAATTAAGACAGTAGAAGCACAGATTACCAAAGCATTAAAGCGAATAAAAGAATTTATAGGAGATTCTTATTCTTATTTGTGGTAATTTTTTTTCATTACGCGTAAGGGTTAAGGGTGGTTAATGTGTCATATAAATGTAACACTTTAAATCATCGTTAATGAAAAGCACACTTCCCTTGGAAATTATTTTTTCAAAACTTCGTGGTGACATTTCGGCACAAAAATTAGTAGAATTCAATGGATGGGTTGAGCAGAGTAATAACCGTGAGTTGTTCGGTCAGTTAGAGCAAGTTTGGATTAGTGCTCAATATAAAACAGCTAACTACCAACCCAACATAAATTATTATTGGAATGAACTTTCGTCTCGAATAAGCAAAACTTCAGTTGAAAAAACTAACAATATATCAACTCCTTCTCGTACCAAAAACATTTCGCTAAGTAACTTCTATCGCACCATTGCTGCAGCATCGGTATTATTAATACTATCATTTTCTGTAGCCTACTATTTGGGAGGTTCGGTCAATACAAGTCAAAATCAAATACAACAATACACATCCTTAACAGGAAAATCAAAAATTATTTTGCCCGATGGCACTCAGGTTTGGTTGCACCAAAATTCAAGTATTTCTTACAACACTAATTTCGATTCTAAAAAAAGAGAAGTCAGAATGACAGGAGAAGCCTACTTTAATGTTACTCATAATGTGGACAAACCTTTTGTAGTGCATGTAAAAGATGCTCAGGTTAAAGTGTTTGGAACCGAATTTAATGTTAATTCCGTAAATGAGACTAAAGATGTGCTAGTAAGTTTGTACAAAGGTTCAGTTTCGATGAGTGTCAATAATCGTGAAGTTATGCTCCAACCCGGAGATGAAGGCTTTTATAATTCTTCTGCACGCAATTTGAAAGTATCGAAAGGAGATGTTGAATTTGCAAAAATCTGGACTAAAGACCATTTGCGATTCGAGAACAAAAACCTTCAGTACGTGTGTAGATATTTATCAAAATGGTACGGAGTTGACATTAATATTGACTCAAGAACTCCAAATAATCAATCATATACATTTACGCTCGGAGTTGAAAATTTAGAAGAAATCTTACGCATAATGTCACGTATGAGTTCTATTAATTACGAATTCAACCAAAATAATCAATTGAGGATTTTCTCTAAAACTGAGTCTCCACCTACTTATTTATAAATCATTGTTGTATTAATTTTTATTATCCGTAAAGTTATTTTGTAAAATCAAAAAACTTTATGATAGTGTGTGTTATGCTCAAAAACAACAATATTTCATTGCTTTATACCTGATTATTAGTTTATTACAAAATTATTTTATTTACCTTCTAATATTTATTTCAATAATATGAATTTAAGAAAAAACATTATTCTGCTCATTTTTTTATCAATGGGAATTAGTTTAATTGCCCAATTGAACGATAAGAAACTAAACGTTTCGTTTGACAAAGTGTCTCTTTCAGAAGCTATTAAAAAGATTGAAGGGGCGAGTAAATATACTTTTTTTTACGATGCCAAAAAAATTGATTTGAATCAACAAGTCAGTTTGTTTGCAGAAAACCTTGAAATGCAAGATGCAATTACTACAATGCTAAGCAGTACCAGTTTAACATTTGAAATTTCATCATTTCAAATTGCGTTATATCCAAAAGAGTCTAAAAAGAAATCAAACTCGGGAGTTACAAAAGTATCGGGAATTGTTACCGACAAAAAAGGAGAGCCAATTATTGGAGCTACCGTACAGTCAAAAAGTGGGAATGACGGTACAATAACCGATATAGATGGTAAATTTACCTTATCAGCATCTGTAAATAGCATTGTTTTGGTATCGTATATTGGATATGTAAGCAAGCAGTTTGAGGTAACCGAAAAAGGGAATGTCAATATTTTTTTACAGGAAGACAATAAACTTCTGAATGAGGTGATTGTAGTCGGCTATGGCACTCAGAAAAAGAGTGTTGTAACAGGTTCTATCGCATCTGTTTCGGGAGCACAATTAACGAAACAAACGCCAACCCGTATTGACAATGTTTTGAAAGGTGAAGTTTCGGGGGTAACAATTACGCAATCGTCAGGTCAGCCTGGCGAAGGTTCAAGGGTACGCGTGAGAGGAATTGGTACCATCAACAATAGTGAGCCTTTGTATATTGTCGATGGAATGCCTATTGATGGCGGTATTGACTATCTGAATCCATCAGATATTCAATCGGTGGAGGTGCTAAAAGATGCTGCATCAGGTGCTGTATATGGAGCAAGAGCAGCCAACGGAGTAATATTGGTTAGCACCAAGAGCGGTAGTGTTGGCAAAACTAGTGCCGATTACCGGTTTTCGTACGGTATTCAAAATCCTTGGAAAAAACGACAAATGCTTGATGCTTCGGAGTATCAACTATTGATGAACGAAGCTCAATTAAATGCAGGAAAACCGATAATTTATCCAAATCCAAAAGCTGCCGGCAAAGGTACCGACTGGCAAGATGAAACATTTAACTACAATGCTCCCATACAGAATCATCAGGTAAGTATAAATGGTGGAAGTAACAAGGCTGTCTATTTCTTGTCGTTTTCACATCTGCATCAAGAAGGGATTGTGGGTGGAAATTTTAATAGGTCTAACTACAAACGTTGGAATATAAGGCTTAACAATACCTACAACGTATTTGATTTAAGTAAAGAACGAAATTATTTATCGTCAGCCAAAATTGGTTCAAATATATCATACGCCAGAACAAAATCTACAGGCGTAGCTACAAATTCCGAATGGGGAACACCTCTTGGCAGCGCCTTGTTAATGTCCCCATTATTACCTGTTTATGCTACCGATCCTATTGCCACATTGAATCGGTATCCTAACGCAATAAAAGACGCACAAGGTGTAGTTTACACCATTGCGGGCGATCAATTTAATGAAATAACAAACCCGATTGCGCAACTTCAGTTACCAGCATACATAAGTAATAGTGACAAAATCGTTGTGAATTTTTGGGGAGAATTAGAATTATTAAAAAACTTGAAGTTTAAGTCGTCGTTTGGAAACGATCTAGCTTTTTGGGGTACAGATGGTTTTACACCTCCTTACTATCTTGGACCAACCAATTCATCCGATATTTCGGTCGTATCATCCAGTATGGCTCGAAGTATGGTTTGGCAAATTGAAAACACACTTTCTTATCAAAAAAAAATATTCGAAAATCATAATATCGCTTTACTGCTGGGGCAATCGGCTAAAGAAAGTCGCGGAAGAAACTTGTGGGGACAAAATATTAATTTACAAAATTTAGATCCCGAAAAAGCAAACTTGAATTTTGCTCAGGGAACATTAGGCGATATGCAAACCAACGGTGGAAGTTGGCGATCAACATTGGCATCATATTTTGGACGACTCAGCTACAACTTCGACGAAAAATATATGTTCGAAGCAACTGTTCGTAGAGATGGTTCGTCAAACTTTGGTTATGAGAACCATTGGGCAGTTTTTCCTGCAGTTTCTATTGGTTGGGTTGCTACACAAGAAAATTTCATGGCTTCGAAACCCGATTTTTTAGACTTTGTAAAACTAAGAGCAAGCTGGGGTAAAAATGGTAACGAAAGTATAGGGCAGTTCAAATACACAACAGCAATGAATGGTGGTTCAAATTATTCATTCGGTATTATGAATAACGAAGCGGTGAGTTTTGGAGCTTATCCGGCAGGTTTGTCAAACCCTAAATTAAGATGGGAAGAGTCCGAACAATTAAATTTTGGAACAGACATTAAGCTTTTTAACAATGCGTTAAATATAACAGCTGAGTGGTTCAATAAACGCACAAACGGTATGTTGATGAATATACCTTTGCCAGTTTACACAGGAACAAATCCTCCAATAGGCAATGTAGGTATCATGGAAAATTCGGGTGTGGAATTTGATATATTGTATCAATTCAAATTGTCAGATGTGAAATTTAAAGTGTCGGCAAATGCCTCGTATATTCATAATGAGTTGATAAATCTTGGCAATGCAAATGGTTGGGCAAATTACGATTTATTATTCAATGTAGGAACAATAACTCGCGCTCAAAACGGTATGCCCTTCCCCTATTTTTATGGAAAGAAAACAGATGGTATTTTCCAAACAATCGAAGAGGTAAACAGCTACAAAAATGTAGAAGGTAATTTGATACAACCTTATGCTGTGCCTGGCGATGTGAGATTTGTAGATATGAATAGCGATGGAAAAATAAATGAGGATGACAAAACCTACTTAGGTAAAGGTATGCCCGATTGGACTTATGGCTTTAATTTAAGTTTGGATTGGAAAGGTCTTGATTGTTCGGCATCTATTAATGGAACTATCGGAAATCAGGTGTTTGACGGAACAAGAAGACTTGATGTGGCTGCCGTAAATTTGCCATCTTACATGTTAGAACGCTGGGTAGGTGTAAACTCTTCGAACAAAATTCCCCGTATGAGCTTTAATTCTTCGAATGGAAACTGGCTATCTTCCGATTTGTACATACACGATGGATCGTTTATGCGACTGCGTAATATGCAAGTGGGCTATACTTTTCCACCGAAACTCTCTAAAAAATTTATGATTAATAATTTTAGGGTTTATGTTGCTGCCGAAAATCTATTAACGATTACGAAATATCATGGTTTCGACCCTGAAATATCTTCAGGAGGTGTATCATTGGGAGTTGACCGAGGTATATATCCACAAGCTAAAACATTCTTGTTTGGCGTAAACATTACAATTTAAAATATAATATTTAATACAATAAATTCAATTTTTATGAAAAATATTTTTATACTTATGATTTTTTCAACGCTGATACTATCAAGTTGTGGAGATGATTTTTTATTAGTTAACCCTACAAATCAAATTTTTGCTTCTGAATACTACGACTCACAAGAAAGATTGGAAAAAGCTTTGGTAGCTGCGTATAATCCACTACTATGGCCAGACTTTTATCAAGGTCAATACTGCCCCATCCCTTTCATGTCTGATGCCATGTCAGATGATGTTTTAGTAGGTGGAGCCGACCAATTGGATATTGCATTTCTCCATGCAATGGCAGCTTTCGACCTTAACTCACAGCTAAATCCAGTATCGCTTTGGGCTGTTATGTACACTGGAGTTAACCGTGCAAATACTGTAATAGAAAAACTGTCCGAATTACCTGACACAAAAATAAATACTTCCGACAAAGAACGTATTAACGGAGAAGCACATTTCTTGAGAGCTTATTATTATTATTGGTTGTGGAAATTCTGGGGAAATATACCTTACTATGATAAAAATCCAGATGAAATGCCTTACTTAGTTGATCAAATTAGTGCCGATGAAGTATACAAGCACATTGTTGAGGACTTAGATATTGTCATTCAGTCAGCAGGCTTGCCTGATAAAATAGAGGACGTACTCAAAAAAGGACGTGTTACCAAAGATGCTGCCCGTATGCTAAAAGCACAGACTGTAATGTATCAAAATGATGCAACAAAATATGCTGAGGTACTGGCTGATATGAAATCTATTATCACTTCAAACCGCTATAATTTGTTCTCCGATTTTGCTAAACTTTGGCAGGACGAGGGTGAGCATTGTGTTGAATCTATTTGGGAAATAAATTATTCCGATGCTGGAAATAGG
>DYSC01000088.1:0-1658 GCA_020726365.1 Porphyromonas sp. | reverse complement strand
ATGGGCGGAACTATTTATCCTCAACTTATTGGTATTAACGCCTCTTCGGGTCAAGATTTCACCTCCGGATGGGGTTTTGAGCCGGTATTGAAAAGTTTTTACGATAGTTACGATAATTCCGACAAACGCAAAAACGGTGGTATTTTAAACTTTGATTATTACAAAGCGACTGTTAGGCCATCAGCCACTTACACTCCACGATACCAAAATACCGGTTATTTTAATCTAAAATATATTGGCAGAACCGGATATACGTCAAATTATACCGGTCAGTTTAAAGAGTTAAACTTCAGAAACAACCTCCGAGTTTTCCGATTTGCAGAGACATTATTAATTGCCAGTGAATTAGCATTAAAAGTTCCTGGCGAAGAGGTAAATGCTCAAGTATATTTAGACAGAGTGAGAGAACGCGCTTTTGGTAACAACACAAATTCAATTGCTGCAACAGTTGAAAATATACTTGAAGAAAACCATAAAGAGTTTGCTTTAGAAGGACACAGATATTGGGATTTAATACGTACAGGTAATGCCGAAGCAGTATTAGGTTACAAAGGCTATACACCAAATAAAAAGTACTTTCCAATTCCGCAATCAGAAATTGATAAATCTTTTGGTACGTTAACCCCAAATAAATATTGAAAATTTACCATATTATAAACAACATCGCATGAAAAGGAATATATTTTTTTTATCATTAATTTCGTTGATGGTATTCAACGCTTGCTCTCCAATCGAAGACCTTAAAGTAGATTTAGGAAATACGGTCGTATTAAATAATGCTGATTATCAGGTGGCATCCACCCCGGGTAATCCAAACACAGTCCAATTCAAATTAGTTATCGACAAAGCGATTCCAATATGGTATTTTGAAGGTGAAGCTAAACCAACTAACGACCGTTGCTTTATTAGAAGCTATCCTTACAAAGGGACTTACAATGTAGGGTTAAAAGTATATAATGCAGCTGGTATAAGTGACTCTATTTCAATACCATTTACGGTATCACAAAATGACACATCTATATGTAACAACCTTGTATTTCAGCGTCTTACCGGTGGTTGCGATGCTCAAAATGGAAAGGTATGGATATGGGATAAAACTTCCGTAGGACATTTAGCATCGGGAGCGAAAGGAGTTGATAACAATACACCTACATGGCAAGCAAGTCCGAACGCGTTTGCCGACAAAGATATGTATGATGATTCTATACGGTTTGTATTGAATTTAAACCACGATTTTACAATTTATACAAACGGGAGATGCTTTGTGAACAAAGCAGTTGCCAGAGTGCTTGATCCTAAGTCGTATCCCACAACACCTGCAACGGATGTAACAATTAATTACCCAAACATGATCTCAAAAAATTGGGAAGTTTTAAAAATAGGTGAAAAAAATTATTTACGAATGCCCTCTTCATTTCCAAGTTATTTGGCTGATGGAAAAGGATTTGGAACTACTCCATATAGGATATTAGAATTAACAGATGATGTGCTGATTTTAAAACTTGAACTTGCCAATAAAAATTGGTATTACAAGTTTATTGCAAAACGATAGTATTTTTCTCAATATTTATAAATTATTTAAAAAACAAATTATTAATTACTTAAAAACAAATTATCATGAAAACAGTTACAAGAATTTTTGCAGTTTCATTTTTTTT